>JACQAI010000213.1 GCA_016195115.1 Pseudomonadota bacterium | reverse complement strand
CACCCACGTGATCGACAAAGTGCTGCTGCCGGCGCAAAATCCCTGACGGCCGGATGTTGGAGGAAACCGTGGGCCATCGGTCCGCAATCAAGCTGGTCGGCGCCATCGTGCTCGCCGGCGCCATGCTGCTGCTGGCGGCCAGCGACGCGGACGCGGCCGATCGCCATCACCGAGGCGGGGGCGGGAGCCGCAGCAGCGGCGGCGGCGGCTCCCACCACCATCACCACGGCCATTTCCACAGCTTCGTGTTCTTCGGTGCCGGCTACGGTTACGGCTACTACCCCTACTACGCGGCCTACCCCGCCTACGCCCCGCCGCCGGCCTATGTCTCGCGCGACGAGTGCTATCAGCCGCCGGTGCCGCGTTCGCCTGGAATCGCCGACCTCTACACCTGCTCCGGCCAATACGTCGGCGCGATCTCCGTCCCGTAGCGCGGCACGCTAACCCTCGCCGCGCGCCAGCTCCCACAGGCGGTTGGGGCTGAGCGGGATCTCGTTGAGCTCGATGCCGCGGCGCGGCAGCTCGAGGGCGTCCTCGAGCGCCTGCGCGAACAGCGCGCCGACCGGGATCGCGCCGGCCTCGCCGACCCCCTTGATGCCGAGCGGGTTGAGCGGCGACGGCGTCACGGTGTCGACCTGCTCGAGGCGCGGCACCTCGAGCGCGGTCGGCAGCAGATAGTCGGCCAGGGTGCCGTTGAGCAGCTGCGCCTGGTCGTCGAACACCAGCTGCTCGTAGAACGCGTTGCCGATGCCCTGCGCGACGCCGCCCTGGATCTGGCCGGCGACGATCAGCGGGTTGATCACGGTGCCGCAGTCGTGCGCCACCACGTACTTCAAGATCTTGATCATCATGGTCTCGGGATCGACCTCGACGATCATGGCGTGGGCGCCGTTCGCGGTGGCGCCGCTGGGCGGGCCGAAATAGCTGGTCGCCTCGAGCCCCGGCTCGGTGCCGAGCGCGACCGCGCCGCGCATCGGATTGGCGATCCCGGCGAGTGCGGCCAGCGTGATCGTCCGCTCGGGCACGCCGGCGATCGCCACGGCGCCGTCCCCGAGCACCAAGTCGACCTCGGCGCATTCGAAATGCTCGGCCGCCACGCGCAGGATCTTGGCACGCACCAGCCCGGCCGCCTGGTCGACCGCGTTGCCGGCGACCACCGCACCGCGGCTCGCAAACGTGCCGGCGCCCCAATAGAACTGGTCGGTGTCGCCGGTGACGACGTCGACGTCGCCGACCGCAACGCCGAGCCGGTCGGCGACCAGCTGGGCGAAGCTGGTGTAGTGCCCCTGCCCCTGGGTGCCGACGCCGGTCGCCAGGCTGACCCGGCCGCTGGTCTGGACCTGGACCTTGGCGCCCTCGTAGGGCCCGATGCCGGTACCCTCGACGTAGCACACGACGCCGATGCCGACGTGGCGGCCTTGCGCGCGTAGTGCCGGCTGCTCGGTGCGGACGAATTTTTCATATCCTATTGCGTCCAGCAGCTTGTCGAGCAGCGGCGCGTAGTTGCCGCTGTCGTACCGAAGCGGCGCAAAATCCTGATAGATGATCTTGTTGTCGTACGGGAAGGCGTCAGGCGGGATAAAGTTGCGCCGCCGGATCTCGGCGCGGTCGAGCCCGAGCTCGCGCGCGCCGATGTCGAGCAGCCGCTCGATCACGAACACGCCGTGCTGGCGCCCGGCGCCGCGATAGGGCGTGACGATCGGCTTGTGGGTGAACACCGCCGTGAAGGTGCTGTCGTAGGTCGGCACGACGTAGGGCCCGAGCAGGGTGCACTGGCTGTTGATCGGCACCGTCAGGCCGTAGGGATCGTAGGCGCCGGTGTCGTGCAGGAAGACGTCCTTGACGCCGAGGATGCGGCCGTCGGCGGCCAGCGCGACCTCGGCGTCGTGGATCTGGCCGCGCTCGTGGGTGGTGGCGACGAAGTGCTCGGCGCGATCCTCGATCCACTTGACCGGCCGGCCGAGCTTGATCGCCGCCCACGGAATCAGGATCTCCTCGGGGTAGAACATCATGATCTTGGGCCCGAAGCCGCCGCCGATGAACGGCGCGACTACGCGCACCTGGCGCTCGCTGAAGCCGAACACGCCGGCTAGGCCGTTGCGCAGGAACACCGGCGCCTGGGTGGTGTCCCACACCGTCAGCCGGTCCGCCTTGGCGTCCCACGCGGCAACCACGCCGCGCGTCTCGATCGGCGACGAGCAGCCGTGATCGTACGAAAAGCGCCGCTTGATGATGCGGGCCGCGTTCCGCGCGGCCGCGGCGTAGTCGCCGATGGTCTGGCGGACGTGCGCCGCGACATTGTCGGCCAGGTCGTCGTGGACGCGCGGCGCATCGGCGCGCGCCGATGCCTCGAGATCGGCGGCGACCGGCAGCGCCTCGTAGTCGACCTCGATGTCGTCGAGCGCGTCCTCGGCGACATAGCGGCTGGTCGCGACCACCAGCGCGATCGGTTCGCCGACATGGCGCACCGTATCCTTGACCAGCGGCATCTGGGTGCGCGCGTTGAAGGTGACGCCGTCGAGCGGCGGCGGCCGCACCACCACCGGGCCGGGCTTGCACATGGCGCCGAGATCGGCGGCGGTGAAGATCCCGACGACGCCGGCGCGGGCGCGCGCCGCGGACGTGTCGATCGCGCGGATGCGCGCATGCGCGAGCGGGCTGCGCAGCACCGCGGCGTGCAGCAGGTTGCCGAGCTTGACGTCGTCGATGAATAGGGCCCGCCCGGTCAGCAGGCGCGCGTCCTCGTTGCGGGTGACCGGCGCGCCGACGTAACGGGTCTCCATCGCCGCCTACTTCCCGGCCAGCCGCGGCGCGGCCAGCAGCACGGCGTCGACCATATGCTGGTAGCCGGTGCAGCGGCAGAGATTGCCCGACAGCGCCGCGCGCACCTCCGCCTCGTTCGGGGTCGGGTGCTCCGCGAGGAACGCCACCAGGGTCATCAGGATGCCGGCGGTGCAGTAGCCGCACTGCAGCGCGTGGGTCTCGCGGAACGCCGCCTGCAAGGGGTGCAGGGTGCCGTCGGATGCCGCCAGGCCCTCGACGGTCGTAATCGCGTGGCCGTCGGCCTGCACCGCCAGGGTCAGGCAGGAGCGTACCGGCAGCCCGTCGAGCAGCACCGTGCAGGCGCCGCAGGCGCCGTGCTCGCAGCCGACGCGCGTGCCCGTGAGGTCGAGCTCGTGGCGCAGGAAGTCGCACAGCAGCAGCCGCGTCTCGACCGTCCGCGTGGCGCGCACGCCGTTGACCGTAGTCGTCACGCTGCGCGCTTTCGGTGCGGTCATGACACGCGCGCCACGGCGGTCGCGACGGCACGTCGCGTTAGAACCCCGGCCAAGTGCCGCTGGAATGCCGGGCTGGCGTGGACGCTGCCCGGCGGATCGACGGCGCGCTCGGCCAGCGCAGCGGCCTCGCGCAGCGCCGCGTCGTCGATACGGCGCCCGACCAGCGCCTGCTCGGCCGCCGGAGCGCGCCGCGCCGACGGCCCGGCATTGCCATAGGCCAGCCGCGCCGCCGTACAGCTGCCGTCCGGGGCGAGCTCGATCACGGCGGCGACCGCCATCATGGCGTAGTCGCCGCGCCGACGCGCGACCTCGAGGAAGGCGCCGCCGCTGCGCGGCGGCGGCGCCGGCAGCTCGACCGCGGCGAGCAGCTCGTCGGGGGCGAGCGCGGTGGTGAACAGATCGACGAAGAAATCCTGCGCGTCGATCCAGCGCTCGCCGCGGATCGAGCGCGCCTGCAGGCGGGCGCCGAGCGCCAGCATGACGGCGGGCAGCTCGGACGCCGGGTCGGCGTGCGCGAGGTTGCCGCACAAGGTGCCACGGTTGCGGATCTGCGGATGGGCGACGTGGGGCACGGCCTCGGCGAGCAGCGTTTGATGCCGCGCGATGCCGGCGTCGCGTTCGAGTGCGCGATAGCGCACCAGCGCGCCGATGCGCGCGACACCGGCGTCGCCGACCGTCAACCCATCGAGCCCGCTCAACGGATTGAGGTCGATCAGGATGCCGGGCCGCGCCAAGCGCAGGTTCATCGCCGGCAGCAGGCTCTGGCCGCCGGCCAGCCAGCGCGCCGCGTCGCCGTGCTCGGCCTTGAGCGCGAGCGCGTGCTCGAGCGACTCGGGCGTCCAGTAGTCGAACGGCGCTGGCTTCATCTATTCGTTCAGCGGATTGCCCTTGAGCACCAAAAGCGCCTGGGCGGCGGTCATCACGTCGGCGAACTGGGTGATCATGTTCTCGAGCGTCGTGCGGTGCTCGTCGTCGGTCTGCGCCGCCGTGCAGTCCGACAGCATGACGGTGCGGAAGTCCAGCATCATGGCGTCGCGCGCCGTCGACTCGCAGCACACGTTGGTCTTGGTGCCGGAGATCAGCAGGTTGCTGGCGCGCTCCGGGGTCATGACGTGGTCGTAGTAGAGCGCCCAGTCGCTGCGTCCGTCGTGGCGCAGGTTGCGGTGCGTCACCCAGACGATCTTGACCCCGAGCGCGCGCAGCGCGCGGTTGGTCTCGTTGATGCGCTCGACGACGCCGCGCGCCTCGGGCACCTCGATCGGCGCGCCGGGCGCAACGAACACGTTCTGCATGTCGATGACGACGTGGGCCGTGCGCGCCGGATCGAGGCGCTCGTAGAAATGCAGGCGGCCGCGCCGGCGGCGCACGCGCTCCTTGATCTCCGGCCTGATCTCGACGTCGTGCGCCATCGCGGCGGCTCCCCAAGGTCCGACAGGTTGCGCGACAATCGCGCCCGTGACCGGGCGCGTTCTTTCGGTATATCCTCAAATTGCGTCAACGATAACGATTCAATTCTCTCGGGGG
Source organism: Pseudomonadota bacterium (assembly GCA_016195115.1). Classification (GTDB taxonomy): domain Bacteria; phylum Pseudomonadota; class Alphaproteobacteria; order Elsterales; family Elsteraceae; genus JACQAI01. The sequence goes on along the minus strand of JACQAI010000213.1, from coordinate 5,068 downwards.
AGGACGCGATGGGACTGGGGTTCTGGGCACGCCTGGCAGCCGGGCTGTGCGCGACCGTGTTGGCTTTCGGCACGGCGCCGGACGCCGCGGCGCAGGCGAAGAAGATCAAGATCGGCGTGGTCTACGACTACTCCGGACCCTTTGCGGGCGGCGGATCGGAACTGCACGCGCTCGGCGCCAAGATCATGCTCGACCACTTCGCCAAGCAGGGCGGCGTCGAGGGCTATCAGATCGAGGCGATCTATGCCGACGCCCAGAGCAAGCCCGACGTCGCGATCAACGAGGCGGTGCGCCTGGTCGAGCAGGAGAAGGTCGACATGCTGCTCGGCTTCTACTCCTCGGCGGAGTGCGTGCCGGCCGCGGCGCGCATCGAGCAGCTGAAGAAATTCATGTGGATCACCACCTGCATCTCCTCGGCTGTGCTCGAGAACCGGCATCTCAAGTACGTGTTCAGGCCGCAGCCGAGCGGCCGCCAGTTCGGCCTGATGTCGACCGACTTCGTCGCCCAGGTGTCCAAGGAGAAGTTCGGCAAGGATCCGAAGGATCTCAAGGTCGCGATCATCCACGAGGACGGCGCCTACGGCGTCGACGTGTCGAGCGGCAACGAGGCGGGCGCCAAGAAGGCCGGCTTCAACATCGTGCTGAAGGAGAACTACGCCGCGACCGCCGCCGACCTGTCGGCGATGGTCAGCAAGCTCAAGCGCGCGCGTCCGGACGTCATCTTCCACACCGGCTACAACCCGGACATCACCCTGTTCCTGCGCCAGGCCCGCGAGCAGGGCCTCAAGATGAGCGCGCTGATCGGCCACGGGGCCGGCTACGGCGTCTACGACAAGCTCAAGGAGTCGCTCGGCACCGACGTGAACTACTTCTTCAACGTCGACCCGATCTCGATCTGGCTGACCAACCAGACGGCGCTGGCGCCGGCGCTGCCGCCGATGATCAAGATCATCGGCGACGAATACGAGAAGGCGAAGCCCGGCATGACGATCAAGTCCGCCCACGTCGGCATGGCGGCGAGCAACACCTACGTGTTCATGACCGAGGTGCTGCCGCGCGCGATCAAGAAGTACGGCGGCATCGACGCCGACGCGCTGCGCAAGGCGGCGCTCGAGGTCGATCTGCCGCAGGGCGGCACCATGCTGGGCTTCGGCGTCAAGTTCGAGGGCGACGACGCCGCGATGTCGGGCCAGAACGACCGCGCCTTCCCGGTCATCGTCCAGTACGTCGACGACAAGTCCTACGTCGTCTGGCCGAAGGCGCTGCAGCTGCGCGACCCGGTGCTGCCCCTGCCCGCGTCGTCGCCCTACGCCATGGCGAAATAGGCCCTATCGCAGCATTGCCAACGAAGGGGCCGGCACCACGCCGGCCCCTTCTTCGTCAGGAGGAGACCCCATGCCGACGGTCCGCGCCGAGCGTCTCGCCGAGATCTGCCAAGCCCTGTTCGTCGCCGCCGGCACGCCCGTGGCCGAGGCGGAAACCGTGGTGCGTCATTGCATCGCCGCCAACCTCGCCGGCCATGATTCACACGGCGTGATTCAGGTGCCGACCTACATCGAGCGCATCAAGGTCGGCCACATCGTGCCGGGCGCGCCGTGGAAGATCGTCCAGGAGACCCCGACAACGACCGTGGTCGATGGCCACTGGGGCTTCGGCTACGTCGCCAACGAGCGCGCCATGAAGCTGACCATCGAGAAGGCCAAGACGTCGATGGTCGCCGCCGCGACGGTGTTCCGCCAGGGCCACATCGGCCGGCTCGCCTCCTACACCTTGATGGCCGCCGAGGCCGGCATGATCGGGCTGATCACCGCCGACTCCGGGCGATCCCCGAAAGCGGTGGCACCGTTCGGCGGCCGCGAGGCGCGGCTCGGCACCAACCCGATCTCGATCGCGGTGCCGTCCGATCTCGACGGCCCGCTCTATGTCGACATGGCGACTTCGGCGGTGGCGGCCGGGAAGATCGCGCTGGCGATGGCGCGCAAGGCGCCGGTGCCGCTCGGCTGGATCATCGACAGCGAAGGTCGCGAGACCACCGATCCGGCCCAGCATCGCCAGGGCGGCGCGCTGTTGCCGCTCGGCGGCACCGAGGGCTACAAGGGCACCGGGCTGGCGATGATGGTCGAAGTACTCTGCGGCCTGTTGACCGGGCTCGGCTTCGGCGTCGAGCCGAGCGGCCGCCACAACGACGGCTGCTTCATGGCGGTCTTCAAGGTCGACGCCTTCCGGCCGCTCGCCGACTTCAAGCGCGAGGTCGGCGAGTTCGCCCGCTACATCAAGGCGACGCCGCTCGCCGAGGGTTTTTCCGAGATCTACTACCCGGGCGAGCTCGAGCACCGGCGCGAACGCGACCGCCGCGCCAACGGCATCGAGGTCGAGGACGCGACCTGGAACAAGCTGCGCGCGCTCGCCGAGGGCTACGGAATCGCCGACAAGCTTGGATTCTAGCGCGGCAGGGGCGAAGCCCCGCGAGCGCCCAAAAAGCCGCTAGGTGCGGACCAGACGGCCGAGCGCGGCGCGGGTCTCGGGCGGCATCGCGGTGAATTCCAGGCCGAGCTGACGCGTGTCCTGGCGGCGAATCCGCGCCGTCGCCGGGAACTGGCGCTGGCCGATCACGACCGCCACCGGCTGGCTGGCGTTGGCGCGGGCGTCGACCGGGCTGCCGATGATGCAAGCGCCGCCCAGCGACCAGTCCTTGGTCGGAAAGGCGACGCGGCCGAACGCGACGGCGAGCGTCGGCTTCGGAAAACGCGGGTGCTGGCGGCGATTGGCGCTGCCGGACTGCTCGTCGGCGGCGGCGCGGTGGCGCCCACCGGCGCGCGCGCTGATCGTATTCACCAGCTCGCCCGCCAGTTTGGATTTGTCGTTGTTGGACATCGGCGATTCGCGTCCCTGTTCGAGGTTGCGCAACGATGACCGCAGATATTCGTATTTAATTTATCTGATATACGCCGCGTCGCGACTTTTATCGAGTCAGATCGAAAGGGGCCAGCCCAGCCACTCGCATAGCGCGCGGCCCATCACCCATTCCTGATCGGCGGTCGACAGAAAGCGCAACTCTTCGGTGAACATCGTGACCGCCTGACGATAGCTGCACGGGATGCCGGTCATGTCGGTGCCCCAGAACACGCGCCGCGGGCCGAACGCGTCGAACACTTGGCGGATGTAGCCGTGCAGTCGCGGATAGGGGTAGGCCTCGCTCGAGAAGCGCGGCAGCGCCGAGGCTTTGACCGCGACATTGGGGTACTTCGCCAACGCCAGCAGAATCGGCAGGTCGGCGAACGCCGCGTCGTCCTTGGCGCGCACCAGGCCAAGATGGCAGATCGCCAGGCGCACGCCGGGGTGGCGCTCGGCCAGCGGCCCGACATGGGGCAACAGGCCGGTTGCCGCCATCATGATCGGAATGCCGGCGCGCTCGACCGCGGGCCAGAACCAGTCGGGCGCCTCCTCCGTCAGCAGGCGCGCCTCGTGGCCCTGGCGGAAGGTCAGGCGGATGCCGAGCATGCCGGGCTGGCGCCGCCACTCGGCCAGCCGCGCCGCGTGCTCGGGCCGATCGATCGGCAGCCGTCCCATGATCGCGAATCGATCGGGGTGCCGGCTTGCCGCCGCAAGCACCAGGTCGTTACGGTCGCCCTCCCAGGACGGCGGCACCAGCACGACACGCGCGACGCCGGCTGCGTCCATCTCCTTCAGCAGGTCGTCCTTCGAGAACGGCGTCGTGCGGTGCGCGCGGTGCGCGTGGCCGGGCACCCACGGCCGCGCCGGCGTGTCGGCAGCCCAGATATGGACCTGCGCGTCGGCAATCAGCATCTCGCCCTCCGCATCAATCGAGGCGCACGTTGGCCTGCTTGGCGACCGCGCCCCAGCGCGCGATCTCGCCATGGATCAGCGTGCCGAACCCCGCCGGCGAACCGCCGGCCGCCTCGCCGCCGATCTCGACGATGCGTTGGATCACATCGGGCTCGCGCATGATGCGATCGAGCGCGGCGTTGAGCCGCGCGATGATGGCGGCGGCGGTGCCGGCGGGCGCGAGCACGCCGTACCACCCGTCGCGCACCAGCGGCAGCGCCACGACCACCGGCACCATGCTGACCTGGATCTGGCCGCCGGCGAGATCCATCAGCACCGGTCCGCCGCCCTTGTAGGGGATGTGCACCAGGTCGATGCCGGCCACGGTCTTGAACAGCTCGGTCGACAGATGCACGCCGCCGCCGTTGCCCGCCGAGCCGTAATCGAGCTTGCCCGGGCGCTGCTTGGCGTAGGCGATCAGCTCGGCGGTCGACCGCGCGGGCACACCCGGATGGACGACCAGCATGTAGGGCGTGCGCACCAGCAGCGCGATCGGCGCGAACGCCGCCTCGGTGTCGAACGGCAGGTTGGGGTAGACCGCCGGATGCATGGCGTGCGAGGCCGAGGTCAACAGCAGCGTGTAGCCGTCGGGCGGCGCCTTGGCGACCAGATCGCTACCGATCACGCCATCGGCGCCGGCGCGGTTGTCGACGACGATGGTCTGGCCGAGGCGCTCGCCGAGCTTGGGGCCGATCAGGCGCGCCACCACATCGGTCGGCCCGCCGGCCGGATTGGGCACGACGACGCGGACCGGGCGGCTCGGATAGTCCTCGGCGACGGCGCGCGCGGCAAACGTGACCAGCAGCACGCAGATCAGCGCCGGCACGCGCATAGGCTTCCTCCCGCGCTATAGTGGGCCGGCGCCACGGTCGCCGCAACGGCCGCGGGAGGATGCAGCATGGCGAACGAGACCACGACCCTGGCGCGCTACGCCGCGACGCTGCGCTACGCCATGCTGCCCGTCGCAGTCGTGCGCCGCGCCAAGGACTGCCTGATCGATACGGTCGCCGCGGCGGTGTTCGGTCACGAGCAGCCGGCGGGGCGCATCGTGGTCGCGCAGGCGCGCACGGCCGGCGCCGGCAAGAGCCGCATTCTCGGTGCGCCCGATGCCGTGGTGCGGGCCGAGAGCGCGGCGCTGGCCAACGGCGTGCTGGCGCACGCCTTCGAGCTCGACAGCCTGCGCAAGCCGGGCGCCGGTGTGCATCCCGGCGCCGTGCTGGTG
>JACQAI010000017.1 GCA_016195115.1 Pseudomonadota bacterium | reverse complement strand
GTTCGGTAAATACCGCTGGCGCGGCAACCTCGCCCGGAGCCGCAAAGGGCGAGGGACCGGGTGATCGTCGTCGACAGCAGCGTCTGGATCGACTTTCTCAATGGCCGGAATGCGCCTCACGTCCGGCGACTGCGTACCGTCCTCGGCACGGACGAAGTTATCGTGGGGGATCTGATGCTTTGCGAGGTACTGCAGGGCCTTGACAGCGAGCGGGCGGCTCGGGAAGTCGAGGCTTTGCTGCGCCGCTTCGAAATTGTGCCAATGGCCGGCGACGCGATTGCCGTCGCAGCGGCAGGTAATTTCCGTTCCTTGCGCCGTCGCGGGATCACGGTCCGCAAAACCATCGATCTGCTCATCGGGACCTGGTGCATCGAGAACCGCAGGCCGCTGCTGCACAATGACGGCGATTTCCATCCGATGGCGCGCTATCTGGGTCTGATCGAATTGCAGGTGACACCCTGAAAGCGGTGGCATTGCGGGATTTGCAGAACCGCAAGCAGCCCATCCGGGGGGCCTGTAGCCTGCTTTGGAGCAAATGGCGCGCCCGGCGGGATTCGAACCCACGACCCCAGGATTAGGAATCCTGTGCTCTATCCTGCTGAGCTACGGGCGCTACGCCGCCGCACCCTAGCACACTTGAGTTTTTCCCCGCGACCGGGGACAACGGAGGCTGCCGGGCAGGGCATCGGGGAGGAACCGGAAGATGAGCGCGCGCAAGCTCGACATCTACAACCACGTGCTGCCGCGTGCCGTCACCGACCGCATGCGCGAGCTGGCGCCCGACAAGGGCGACATCGTTAAACGAGTTACGTCGATCAAGATGCTGCATGACATCGAGGCGCGCATCGCCATGATGGACCAGTGGCCGGGCTACCAGCAGGTCCTGACCCTGTCCAACCCGCCGCTCGAGGCGATCGCCGGCCCGGCCGACACGCCCGGCCTGGCGCGCCTCGGCAACGACGCGCTGGCCGACATCTGCAAGCGCCGGCCCGACAAGTTTCCCGCCTGGGCGGCGTCGCTGCCGCTCAACAACATCGAGGCCTCGCTCGAGGAGATCGACCGCGCGATCGCCATCGGCGCGCGCGGCATCCAGCTGTTCACCAACGTCAACGGCCGGCCGCTCGACGAGCCGGCGTTCCTGCCGATCTTCGCGCGCGCGGTCGAGCATCATCGCGTGCCGATCTGGCTGCATCCGGCGCGCGGCGCCAACACGCCCGACTATCCGACCGAGAAGAAATCCAAGTACGAGATCTGGCAGGTGCTCGGTTGGCCCTACGAGACCTCCGTCGCGATGGCGCGCCTGGTGTTCTCCGGCCTGCTCGACCGCTTCCCCGAGATGGTCATCATCACCCACCACCTGGGCGCCATGATTCCTTATTTCGAGGGTCGCGTCGGGCCGCTGTTCGACCAGCTCGGCTCGCGCACCTCGGATGAGGACTACACCACTCTCTTGAACTCGATGAAGAAGAGGCCGATCGAGTATTTCCGCATGTTCTACGGCGACACCGCGGTCGGCGGCTCGCGCTCGGCGATCCGCTGCGGCCTCGACTTCTTCGGCGCCGAGCGCGTGCTGTTTGCAACCGACTGTCCATTCGATCCGGAGGGCGGCCCGATGTTCATTCGCGACACCATCGCGGCGATCGACGCGCTCGGCCTGCCCGATGCCGAGCGCCGCCAGATCTATGTCGACAACGCGCTGCGCTTGATGCGCATGGACGGGCGGTCGTGATGCGCCGCGGCGACGTCGCCCTGGCGCTGCTTGCGGTGGCGCTCGCCGCCCCGGCGCCGACGGCCGCGCAGGAGCCCTATCCGACCCGCCCGATCACCATGATCGTGCCTTACACGCCGGGCACCGGCATCGACATCGTCGCGCGCACGCTCGGGCCGAAGATCACTGAGCGCTGGGGCCAGCCGGTCGTGGTCGACAATCGTCCGGGCAACAGCGGCAACATCGGCGCCAACGCGGTCGCCAACGCGCCGCCGACCGGCTACACGCTGATGACCACGGTCATCACCTTCGCGATGACGCCGGCGCTCAGCCGCACCATGCCGTACGACGTGCTCAAGGACTTCACGCCGGTCGCCGAGGTCGCGACCGGCAGCATGGCGCTGGCGGTCAATCCCGCCAAGCTGCCGGTCAAGTCGCTGGCCGAGCTGATCGCGGCGGCGCGCGCGCGGCCGGGCCAGCTCAACTACGCCTCGCCGGGCAACGGCACGCCGCAGCATCTCGGCATGGAGCTGTTCAAGCAGCGCCTCGGCATCGACATCGTCCACGTGCCCTACAAGGGCTCGGCCGGCGCCATGACCGACCTGATCGGCGGCCAGGTCGAGATCGCCTATCTGCCGGTCCACACCGCGCTGCCGTTCGCCGCCGACGGCCGGCTGCGCATCCTCGCGGTCGCCGGCGACAAGCGCTCGATCCTGGCGTCCGACGTGCCGAGCTTCAAGGAGCTCGGCTATGCCAACATGGACATCGAGCTGTGGTACGGCATTTTCGGGCCGGCCAAGCTGCCCGCCGAGATCGTCGCCAAGTGGGGCCGCGAGCTGGCCGCCATCCTGCAGCTCGCCGACGTCAAGGACGGCTTCCTGAAACAGGGCCTGGCGCCGTTCTACGCGCCATCGGACGCGCTCGGCGCGTTGGTGAAAGCCGATGCCGAGCGCTGGCGCGCGGTCGTCGAGAAGGCCGGCATCCAACCCGATTGAGGAAACGTCGAATGTCGAGCGTAGCGATGATCGAATATGCCGACGCGAGCCCCGAGGTGCGCGCGGTCTACGACGACATCATGGCGACCCGCAAGGTCGACTGGATCAACAATTTCTGGAAGGTTCTGGCCCATCACCCGGCGACCTTGCGGCGGACCTGGGAGAGCATCAAGCAGGTGATGGCGCCGGGTGCGCTCGACGCCTTGACCAAGGAGATGATCTATCTCGCGATCAGCGCGTCCAACCAGTGCGGCTATTGCACCGCGTCGCACACCGCCGGCGCGCGCAAGGCCGGCATGACCGACGCCATGCTGGGCGAGCTCATGGCGGTCGTCGGCATGGCCAACGAGACCAACGGCCTGGCGTCGGGCTACCAGGTCGAGATCGACGACGCCTTCAAGCCGAAGCGCTGAGGCGGGGGCTTTGCCCCTGCCGCGCTAGACCCCCTTGCTGCGCGTCGTGTTGCCGCCGTCGACGGTGACGACCGTGCCGCTGACATAGCCGGCGCGGTCGGAGGCCAGGAAGGTCACGACGTCGGCGACCTCGTCGGGCTCGCCGGGACGGCCGAACGGCCGGTCGCCGACCAGCTCGCGCCAGCGCGAGGCATCGCCGAGCTCCTTCTGCGCGCGCGCCGACATCATGTCCTTCATGCGATCGGTCGCGATCAATCCGGGATTCACGCCGAGCACGCGGATGCCGTGGTCGGTGCTGGCGCCGCCGAGCGCCCGGGTGAAGGCCATCAGG
>JACQAI010000212.1 GCA_016195115.1 Pseudomonadota bacterium | reverse complement strand
GTCGTGCTGGTCAATTCGGATCGCGGCGTGCCGCTGATCGATGCCGTCCTGGCGCGCTGGCGCACCGTCATGGCGCAAGCCAACGGCTGAAACCGACGTCGCGCGCGACGGCGCGCCGGTACATCTCGCGGTAATAGGGCTCGAGGCGGGCCGCCGCCGCCGCGGTCGCGGCGAGCTCGCGCCGCACCGCCGGCATGCGGTCGCGGATCTCGGCCCTGAGCGCCGCCTCGTCGACACTCAGCACTTTGCCGCGCTCGACCACGACGCGTCCGGCGACCATGGTCATGACCACCGAGCTGCCGGTCTCGCTGAACACCAGCTGGCGGCGCAGGTCGTTGAGCGGCGTGAAGGCGAGGCTGTCGAGATCGAGCAGGATCAAATCGGCCGCCTGCCCCGTGGCAAGCGAGCCGATGCGCGGCTGGCGCATGCCGCGCGCGCCGCCGCCGGTCAGGCAGGCGAGGATCTCGCCAGCCTCCGGCCAGCGCTCGTAGTCGGGATCGGCAACGCGCGGGAGCAGCGCCGCCAGCTTGCCGACCGCCCACATGTTGGTGCTGTCGTCGCTGGCGCGCTCGTCCGTGCCGAGCGCGATCGGGATGCCGCGCTCGCGCAGGCGCCGGAACGGCATCACGCCGCTGCCGAGCTTGAGGTTGCACACCGGGTTGTGGGCGACGACACAGCCGGACGCGGCGAGCAGGTCGATATCGGCATCGTCGACCCAGATCGCATGGATCACCATCACGCGCTCGTCGAGGAAGCCCAGGTCGTGAACGTGACGGACCAGGGATTTGCCATATGTCTCGACGCCGAGCACGCGCTGCAGCTTGGTCTCCAGGATGTGGATATCGAACGGCAGGTCGTGGCGCCGGCTGAACTCCGACAGGAAGCCGAAATAGTCCTCGCTGATCCGCTGCGGCGCCGAGTTCGACACCGCGATCGACAGCCGACCGTCGGCCTTGCCGTGCCAAGTCGCGTGGAACCACCGGTAGAGATCGGCGAGCTCGGACGCGGTCGCCACGGGTGCGCGGTCCATCTCGGCGCGGATGTCGGGCGGCAGCAGCTCGGCAAGGAACGGATACTTCTCATGCTCGATGCGGTTCTGATGGTTGATCGACACGGTCGCGCGCAAGCCGGCGTCCTGATAGGCCTGCATCAGCGCGCTGATCGCGTCGCGCGTCGGATAGGGATTGTGGAAGGCGTCGTCGTGCACCGCCGTGATGCCCGACTTGAGCATCTCGATCGCGCCGAGCTGGGTCTGCAGATAGACCAGCCGGGGATCGGGTGGCGCCGCGCCGAGCGGCGGCACCTCGAACAGCATGAAGAGCTCGAGCGGCCGATTGGCCATGGCGCCGGCCATCAGGTTGCCCTGGGAGTGGAAATGGCCGTTGACCAGGCCCGGCATCGCAAGCAATCCCGCGGCCTCGATGACCCGGACGTCCGGCCCCGGCACGACCAGCGGTCCGGGCCCGATCGCCGCGATGCGATCGCCCTCGATCAGGATGTCGGCGCGGTCGTGCTCGCGGTCCTGGTCGTCGAGTGTCAGCACGCGGGCGTTGCGGATCAGGATGGTCATGCGGGCGCATCCCGACCGTACACGCTGCCCCAGCGCCGGCCCCGCGCGGTCGCGACGCCGGCACAACGCAGCGCGCCCCACACGCCCATCGACACCGAGTCGTAGATCGGCAGGTCGAGCTCCTGCTCCAGCCCGTCGACCAGATGGGCGGCCGGGAAATTGGTGCAGTAGGTCAAGATGGCATCCGGCTTGGCGGCGGCGACCGTGCGGATCATGCGCGCAATCTCGGCATCGGGCACCTGGCAGAATGAGAAATTGTCGGTCAGGCCGGCGCCGACCTCGGCGACGCAGGTCAAGCCCTCGCGCGCGAACACCTCGATGATCTTGCGTTGATAGCGTCCGGCGTACGGCGTGACCAGTGCGACGCGCTTGACGCCGGTGGCGCGGAACACGGTTTCGATCGCCGCGGTCGAGGTGGTCGCCGGCACGCCGGTCTCTTCGGTGATGCGCGCACACAATTCATGATCGGTGGCAAACGAAATGCTGCCGCCCTTGCTGCCGTTCCAGCAGATCGCGTCGAGCCGGGCGTGGCCGAGCAGCCGCGCCGCACCGAGCATGGCAGCCCAGTCGTAGCCGTCGGCCTCGGCGCTGCCGTGCACCGGGATACGTGAGAAATGACCGGACACCTCGGGGAAGTCGACCAGGATCGCGGCGGTCACGCGCTCGACCACGACGTTGGCCGAGGGCGTGATCATGCCGATGGCAACCGTCTGGCGGCGATACCCGCCGAGCGCGCCGGGCTGGCTCACGGATCGTCCCGCACGATGCGGTTGCGCTCGGGCGCCCAGTTCGCCTGGACGGTGGCGCCCGGCACGAGCCCGCTCGCGAGACCGCCGCCGGCGTCGTTCTGGCGCACCGCGACCAGCGGCTCGCCGCCCGGTCGGCGCAGATGGAACTGGGTGTTGAGGCCGCGGTAGACGATCTGCTCGATCGCCGCGGCGAACTGGTTGGGCGATCCGGCGCGGTCGCCCGCGACCGGGCCGATCTGGATCGCCTCGGGACGCAGCGCCACGGTGACCGAGGCGTCGGACGGCGGCACCCCGACCAGACTCAAGGTCACGCCGTCGTCGCTGGTCACCAGAAAGCCGCCGTCGATACGGCGCGCGACCGTGCCGCGGAAGAAATTCGAGACGCCGATGAAATTGGCCACGAAGCGCGACACCGGCCGCTCGTAGATCTCGGTCGGCGAAGCGATCTGCTCGATCCGGCCGTCGCGCATCACCGCGATCTCGTCCGACAGGGTCAGGGCCTCCTCCTGATCGTGGGTCACCATCAGGGTCGTGATGCCGAGGCGCTGCTGCAGCTGGCGGAGCTCGATCTGCATGGTCTCGCGCAGCTTCTTGTCGAGCGCGCCGAACGGCTCGTCGAGCAGCAGTACCGCCGGCTCGACCACCAGCGCGCGGGCCAGCGCGAAGCGCTGCTGCTGGCCGCCCGACAGCTCGTGCGGCAGGCGCTTGGCGAAGCCCTCGAGCTTGACCATCGCCAGGACCTGCTCGACCCCTTGATCGCGATGTCGCCGGCGTTGGGTCGGATCAGCCCGGCGATCATGCGCATCGTGGTCGTCTTGCCGCAGCCGCTCGGGCCGAGCAGGGACAGCACATGCCCCCGCTCGACCGCGAACGACACGGCGTCGACCGCCACGGTCGTGCCGTAACGCCGCGTCACGCCCTTGACCTCGATGTCGGGCGCGGCGACCGTCACGACGCCGGCCGGCCGCTCGCCGTCCATCAGCCGACGAAGATGGAGTTCATCTTCTCGATCCAGTCGGAGCGCACCGCATTGACGTGCTTCCAATCGGGGCTGAACAGGCCGATCTCGTCCATCTTGGACTGCGGGTAGGCGAGCAGCTTGGCGATCTCGGGCTTGAAGCTGAGCCCGTCGATCGGCGGCGCCGCCAGCGCGGCCTCGGCGAGCGGCTGCTGGACCTTGGGGTCGAGCATGCGGTTCATGAACGCCGCGCCGAGATCCTGGTTGGGCCCGCCCTTGACCAGCACCTGGCAGTTGACGCCGGCGAACGCGCCCTCCTTGGGGAACGCCATGTCGATGCTGGCGCCCTTCAGCATGTAGGGATAGACGTACTTCGAGTATTCCGGGCCGCCGAGCGCACCGTCGCCCTGCGCCACCATCAAGGGCGCGTCGTCGCTGCTGTAGACGTTGAGAACGTTGGGCTTGAGCGCCGCGAGTTTCGGCCACGCCTGATCGGCCAGATATTGCGCTTCCTTGTACGGCTTGCCGGTCGCCACCGCCGCGGTCGCGATCACGAGGAACACGCTGGGCGTCGTCTTGGTGCCGACCAGCGAGATCTTCTTGGCAAAGCGCGGCTCCCACAGCTCAGCATAGCTCGCAACGGGTTTGGTCGCCTTGGGATTGTAGAAGATGCCGGCGGTCGAGATCGCCAGCGCGACGCCGTAGCCGTCCTCGTAGATGAAGCGCGGATAGACCTTGGCGAGGTTCGGCATCTTGTCCTTGGGCAGCGGGTCGACCAGCCCTTCGCGCTTGGCGATCTCGACGCCGAGGTCGTCGACGAACATCACGGTATATTTCGGACTGTCCTTGGTCGCGCGCAGCCGCGAGATCTGGCCAAGCGTGGCGCCCTCCTCGGCCAGGACCTTGCAGCCGAAGTCGTTCTCGAACGCCGGCAGCACGGTCTTGCGGATGAACTCGCCCTGCGGCCCGCCCCAGATGCCCATCTGGATCGATTTGCCCTGGGCCCAGCCGTGGCGGACATAGCCGAGCGGGGCGAGCGCCGCGGTCGCGGCGGCGGCACGGATGACGGTGCGGCGGGTGAGCCGAACCGGACGTCGAGATGCTGACATGATGGCCTCCTCAGGTGACGAAGGTGTGGTGAAACAGGACACGCTCCCCTACATGCTCATGGCCCGGCGCAGCCCAGTCAGGCGCTCCATCACGAGCACGATGACGATGGACACCAGGATCATGATCGACGCGATCGCGGCGATGCCGGGATCGAAAAAACGGCTGGTCAGGGTGAAGATCATCAGCGGAAGCGGGATGTTCACCGCGTCCGCCAGCCACATCGAGATCGGATAGTTGTCGAACGAGGTGACGAAGGCGAACACGCCCCCGGCCACCAGGCCCGGCATGATCTGCGGCCGGGTGATGCGCCAGAACGTCGCCACGCGGCCGGCGCCCAGCGTGCGCGCGGCGTCCTCGATGCTCGGGTCGATCAACATCAGGCTGGCCGACACGGTACGGACGACGTAAGGCACCGTCACGAGCACGTGGCCGATCGACAGGTTGATCAGGGAATCGTGTGCGCTCAACGACGTAAAAAAGCGCAGCAGCGCGATGCCCGACACCAGCATCGGGAAGATCAGGGGCGACAGCACCAGGCTCTGGATCAGGTTGCGCCCGGGGAAGCGGAAGCGCACGAGCGCGAACGCGGTCGGGGTGCCGAGCAGGATCGCGCCCGACGTCGCGAGCACGCCGAGCAGCAGACTGAAGCGGAACGAGCCGGTGAACTCGGGCTCGTTGAGGATCTTCCAGTACCAGTGCAGCGTGAAACCGCGCGGCGGGAAGGTGACGAATGGCGTGTCGGAGAACGACAGCACCACCGGCACGACCAGAGGCGCGAGCAGGAACACCACGACCGCGCCGGTGATCGCGTAGAGCAGCGGCGCGGCGTTGCCGAGGCCGTCCGACGGCATCACAGCACCGGCACGGCGCGCGT
>JACQAI010000221.1 GCA_016195115.1 Pseudomonadota bacterium | reverse complement strand
CGTCGTGCCGCCGAACGTCAAGCACGCCTTCCGCGCAATCGGCGATCGGCCGCTGGTGACTTTCGGCATCCACGCCCACGGCCAGCGCATCGTCAACTACAAGGAACCCACGGGCTAGGCTGGCGCGGCGCGGTCCTCGGGCAAGCAGGCGAGCGACACCAGGGCGCTGCCCGACAGCTCGCGCGCGACGGTCTCCATCGCGTGCGCGATGTCGCGATGATGGGTGCCGTGCGCGAGCCGATAGTAGCGACCGGCGCCCTCGAGCCGGTCGCACAGCTCCGGCACCATGGCGATCAGATCGCGCCGGATCTCGTGGACGCCGCCGCGGCGGCCGACTGCCGTCAGGATCTCGTCGCCGCCGCCGAACAGCTGCACCGACATGATGACGCTCACCTCGGTGGCGCCGGGCCGCGTGAACGGCGTGCTCAGGCGGCCCGTCATGATCATGTTGAAGTCGTCGGTCTGGAACACCGCGGCCGAGAAGATCGGCAGGGCGCGCGCGACCGTGTCGGCGTAGAGCGAGCGGATGTAGCGTGCGTGTCCGCCCTGGAGCACCTCGAACATCGGCCGGCCGGTCGGGTCGCCGCCCCAGCGGCGCGCCACCTCAGCGCCCTGGTAGCGATAGACCGGCGGCGTGCCGTCGAGGATGATCAAGTTCGCCAGCAGCGCCGTGGGAATCCCGGTCAGTCCGCCGTCCCATTCGGGCAGGGCGCGCGCGCCGCGTTGCTCGTCCCAGAATCGCAGGAGGCCCAGGAAATCGGGGGCGGCGAAGAGATGGGTCGGCATCGCGACGGCGTCGATCGGGACGGTCAGGCTTGCGCTCGGGACACGGTAACGGCCGTGCAGGAATTGCGCCAGGGCCGGCGGTGTCGCGGTCGGCGGAACCGGCCGCGCGGGCTCGCCGTTGCGTCCGCAAGGGCCACCGTGATGTGAAGCCTCCCCGGGTACGTGTAGCTTGCGCCCGTAGCGGTCATGTGCCCTGGGCGCCGTAGGGATCGAGCTGGATCGCGATGCCGGCGGCCTTGAGCGCCGCCATGATGCCGCCGATGTGGGTACGGCCGCGCGTCTCGATGATGACGTCGACCTCGGCGGACTTCACCGGTACGTCGAGCAGCAGGCGCTGGTGCGTGATCTCGACGATGTTGCCGCCGGCGTCGCCGATCACCCGCGCCAGCCGCGCCAGCATGCCGGGCGTATCGCCGATCTCGGCGCGCAGCCGGATCAGGCGGCCGTCGCGCGCCATGCCGCGCATCAGGACCGATGCCAGCACGCGTCGATCGATGTTGGCGCCGCACAGCACGGTGCCGACGGCGCGACCGCGAAATCGCTTGGGTTGATCGATCAGCGCCGCGACGCCGGCGGCGCCGGCGCCCTCGACGACCAGGTTCTGGCTGTCGATCAGGAGCTCGATCGCCTCCTCGATGCGCGCCTCGGAGACCACGACGATGTCGTCGACCAGGCGCTTGACCACCGGCAAGGTCAGCTTGCCGGGGCGTTTGACCGCGATGCCCTCGGCCAATGTCGCGGTGCCGAAGCGCGGCTTGGTGCCGCGCACCGCCGCCGCCATTGCGGCATAAGCGTCGACCTGGACGCCGATCACGCGGATCGACGGCTTCAGCGCCTTGGCGGCGAGCGCCATGCCGGCGATCAGGCCGCCGCCGCCGATCGGCACGACCAGCGTGTCGAGCGCCGCCAGATCGGCGAGCATCTCGAGCGCGATCGTGCCTTGGCCGGCGATCACCGCCGGGTCGTCGTAGGGATGGACTATGGTGAGGCCCTCGGCCTTGGCGCGCGCCGCCGCGGCGGCCTCGGTGGCACTGAAGTCGTCGCCGATCAGCAGCACGCGCGCCCCGAACGACGCGGTGCGCTCGACTTTCACGAACGGCGTCTGGGCGGGCATCACGATGGTCGCCGGAATGCCGAGGCGCTGGGCGTGGTAGGCCAGGCCCTGGGCGTGATTGCCGGCCGAGGCCGCGATCACGCCGGCCTTGGCCTGCGCGCGCGTCAGCTCGGTGAGCTTGTTGAGCGCGCCGCGCTCCTTGAACGAACCGGTACGCTGCAGGGTCTCGAGCTTGAGCGCGACCTCGAGCCCGAGCGCCGCGCCGAGCGCCGGCGCCGTCACGGTGGGCGTGCGCAGCACGGCGCCGGCCAGGCGTTCGGCGGCGCGGCGAACGGCGGCGAGATCGGGCGGACCGGCGGCGCGGGTACGGGGCATCGCCGGCTATTGTGGCACGAGGGTCAAGAGCTCGGCGCCGGCCGCCGTCAGCTCGGCAGGGCTGCCGGCGATCGCGCGGCTGTGACCGTCGCGCCAGCGCTGCAGAAAGTCGCGATAGTGCACCGACAACGGATTGCCCGACTGGCCGGTCGCGATCACGAACCGCGAGGCGGCGGCATCGGCGAGGTCGTAGACTGCGCGATAGCCGGCGCCATGGACGTCGGCGAACGGCTCGCGCGCATTGGCGACCCGCATGGCGCCGCGATTGACCGTATCGTTGCCGCCATCGGCCGCGATGACGAGATCGGCGAGGTCGCGCAGCACCGGGATCCGTGTGAAGATCGCGTGGTCGTGCCGGGCCAGGTGCGCGTCGCCCCAGCGCCAGCGCGTCGGATCGGCGCCGTGCCGTTGCTCGAGCGCATCGAGCGCCTGGTCGAGCGCGCGCGCCACCTGGGTCGCGCAGGTCTCGACGTCGGCGGTTCCGATGTCATCGCACCAGGCGGTCTCGTCGCGCAGGGTGCGCGCGATCAGCCGCGGATGGAGATCCCACAGTTGCGCAAACATGTCGCCGAGCTCGTCGGCGAACAGGTTGCGATCGAGCTCGCGCAGCCAGGTGACGAAGATCAGCGGCTCCGGCCGCTCGCGGTCCATGCGGCCGTCCCACGACGCCAGCATGCGGAGCGCACGTGCGGTACGCTCGCTGCGGCCGGCGTGCGCCAGCATCAGGGGCAGGAGCTCCGCGCTCATCGGCGACACGATGTCGAGCTGGAGCGCCTGGTGGCTCGCCACGGTCTGCTCGCGCGTCTCCCGGAGGACTTCGAGGATGCGCTCGGCGCGGTAGGGTGCATCCCAGTCGCGGCTGATGAAGTGCGGATAGTCGTCGCCGACCAGCCGGTTGTTGGCATTGACGAGCAGCCCGTCGACCGGGCCGAGCCGGCGGGGTAGCTCGTCGAACGCGACGAAGCCGTCCCATGCGGCGCGATCGTCCCAACCGGGCGCCGCCACGAAACCGTTGCCCGAGCGGCGCAGCGGGATCAGCCCGGGCGCCATCATGCCGATGGCGCCGCCTCGGTCGGCGTAGAACACGTTCTGGATCGGCGCCTCGAAGCGGGTGAGCGCGCTGGTGAACTCGTCCCAGCCGCTCGCACGATTGAGCCAATAAAGCGCTTCGGCGGTGCGATCGTTGGGCCGCAGCGCGGTCGTTGCCAGGGCGACCACGGTGCGGTCGCGGGCGACCGCCGCGGCCGAGGTCTCGGCGTCGGAGATCACCGGCCCGTGGCGTGTCTCGCGCACGGTCACGGCAAGATCGTCGGCGCCGCGCACGCGGATCGTCTCGGTACGCTTGACGAACGGCTCGGTGCCCTCGGGTGTCTCATAGGCGTCACGGTCGTCGGGCGCCAGGCGCTCGATGAACAGATCCTGGGTGTCGGCGCCGGTGGTCGTCATACCCCAGGCGATGCGCGGGTTCTGTGCCAGCAGATGAAACGGCACGCCGGCGACGGTGGCGCCGGCCAGCGCCAGGGTCGGCGTGGTGATGCGCGCCAGGTACCACACGCCCGGCGCGCCGAAGCCGAGATGCGGATCGTTGGCCAGGATCGGCTGGCCGCTCTTGGTGTGGCGGCCGTCGACCACCCACACGTTGGACGCCAGGCGCGGTCGGATCGCCTCGGGCAGCGCCGCCAGGGTGCGTGCGAACAGGTCGTCGGTCGCCTGCGACTTCTCGATCGTCGCCGGCAACGTGATCGCGCCGGCGGCGTTCGGCTCGCCGTACCAATCTTCAAGCTGCTGGGCCGACAGGCGCATCGAGAGGCGCGCGCGCAGCGCTTCGCCGCGCCAGTTGCCGCTGAGTGTCAGGGCCATCAGCCGACCCCAGACCAGCGAGTCGGCTGGTCGCCACGGCTCGGGCTCGCTCCGTAGCACATAGTACTCGGGCGGCAGCGCGCCGCCCCGGGTCTCGAGAAACGCGTTGACCCCGCGCGCATAGGCATCGAGCGCGCGGCGGACCTCCGGGCCCAAGCCTTCGAGCGACGCCTCGGCGGCGCGGTAGAGGCCGAGCGTGCGCATCGTGCGATCGATGCCGACGGCGCTGGCGCCGACGACCTCGGCCAGCCGTCCGGCGCCGAGCCGGCGCTGGAAGTCCATCTGGAACAGGCGGTCCTGGGCGTGGACGAAGCCCAGCGCGACGTAGGCGTCGTCGTCGTTGGCGGCGAAGATGTGCGGCACGCCGTCTTGATCGCGATACACCGCGACCTCGCTGTGCAGACCGGGCAGCGCGAGGCGGCCGCGCGTTTGCGGCAGGCTGGTGCGCAGCCAAGCATAGCCGATGGCGCTGCCGGCCACGACCACGATCAGGAGTCCGGCGCCGCCGCGGAACAGCCAGCGCAGGATGACGGCACGTCGGCTTTCTCGAGCACCGCCATCCAGCCGTGGGTGGTGTCCTTCGCCAGCTCCTTCTCGATCTCGGTGGCCAGCGTGCGGTTGTTGGTGTTGCGCAAATCGTTGGTCTTGAACTGTGGGTTGTCGGCCAGATCGGGGCGCGCCAGGGCGCGGCACAGCTTGACGAAGATCGCGTCGTTGCCGGCCGCGATGATCAGGTTGCCGTCCTTGGTCTTGTACGCCTCGAACGGCGTGATCGAAGGATGGCGCGCGCCCATCGGGCCGGGAATCGTGCCCGAGGTGGTGTAGCGCATCACCGCGTTTTCGAGCAGCGCCAGCTGGCAGTCGAACATGCCGATGTCGACCTTGGTGGCTTCGCCGGTCTGCGCGCGATGGTAGAGCGCGGCGTTGACCGCGATGGTCGTGTAGAGGCCGGCACCGATGTCGCCGATCGACATGCCGACGCGGGTGAGCCCGCCGCCCGGCTCGCCGGTCACGCTCATGATGCCGCCGATGCCCTGCACCACCATGTCGTAGGCCGGGTAATGGGAGTAGGGGCCGGTGTGGCCGAAGCCCGACGCCGCGGCGTAGATCAGCTTCGGATAGCGCGGATGCAAGGTCTCCCAGCCGTAGCCGAGCTTCTCCATCGTGCCGGGCCGGAAGTTCTCAACCACCACGTCGGCGCGCCCGAGCAGCGCCTCGAAGATCTGCTTGTCGCCGGCGCTCTTGAGATCGAGCGCGATCGACTCCTTGCCGCGGTTGACCGACACGAAGTAGGTCGACTTGCCGTTGGTGAACGGGCCGTACTGGCGGGCGTCGTCGCCGCCTTTCGGCGGCTCGATCTTGATCACGCGAGCCCCCAGCTCGGCCATCATCAACGTGCAGTAGGGGCCGGCGAGGATGCGCGTCATGTCGACGACGGTGACGCCGCTGAGCGGTCCTGAGGCGGTCATGCGAGAATTCCCGAACCTTAGATGCTGGCCGTTGGTTGATAGCCCGCACGGGCAGCGGATGCAACGTGGCCGATTCGGGCGGGTGGGGCTGCGGAATCGTCGCCCGATGCCCGGCGCCGCGACCGCCGCGTGATCGCCGACTCGGACGAAATCGCCGCAAACGCGGCCTCGTCCGACAAAATATCGTCACGATCCGCCGCGATCATTGAAGCGCGCCAGCGGTTGCCGCATTGTCGCGTCCAGGCTGACGGGAGGTACCATGGCGTTGGAGGTGTCGGCCGAGCCCAACGGTAACGGCGCCGGCCTCAGACCGCCGCAGCGCCGCTACCAGAACGCTTCGGCGATGGTCGCCACCCTCAAGCCCAGCTATCCCGTCTATTGCGTGCACGAGCGCGAGGTGAAAGCAGCAGCGCGTCGCTTCCTCGACGCGTTCCCCGGCCGCGTGCTCTACGCGGTCAAATGCAACCCGCACCCCCTGATCCTGAAGGCGCTCTACGACGAGGGCATTCGGCACTTCGACACCGCATCGCTCGCCGAGGTCGCCCAGGTGCGCGAGCTGTTCCGCGACGCCGAGTGCTACTTCATGCACCCCGTCAAGGCGCGCTCGGCGATCAAGACCGCCGACGAGGTCTACGCGGTCGAGCACTTCGTGATCGACCACATGGACGAGCTTTACAAGGTGCTCGACTCGGCGGGCGGCGAGGGCCTCGCCATCCTGGTGCGCATCGCTACGCCGTCGGCCGGCGCCGCTTACGACCTGTCGGCCAAGTTCGGCGCGCGGCCGGCCGAGGCGGTCGAGCTCCTGCAGGCGATCCGCAGCGAAGGCTGCCAGGCCGGCATGGCGTTCCACGTCGGCTCGCAGTGCCTGATGCCGCGCGCCTATCGCACCGCGCTCGGCATCGTCGGCGAGATCATCGACGCCGCCAAGGTCGACATCCACTATCTCGACGTCGGCGGCGGCTTCCCGTCGTCCTATCTCGGCGCCGAGGCGCCGCCGCTCGACGAGTTCATCGGCGAGATCGAGGACGGGCTGCGCGACCTCAAGCTGCGCCGCGACTGCGTCTTGATGTGCGAGCCTGGACGCGCCTTGGTCGCCACCGGCATGTCGCTGGTCGTCCAGGTGCAGCTGCGCAAGGGCGACAGCCTGTTCGTCAACGACGGCGTTTATGGCAGCCTGTCGGAGACCATGACGGCGCGGCTGCGCTTTCCGGCGCGGCGCATCCGGCTCAGCGAGGCCGACACCGACGAGATGGGCGACTTCACGATCTATGGCCCGACCTGCGACAACACCGACCAACTGCCGGCGCCGGTGCGCCTGCCCGTCGACATGCGCGAGGGCGACTGGATCGAGTTCGGCCACATCGGCGCTTACTCGAACGCGCTGGCCAGCCGCTTCAACGGCTTCTACCCGGACAACTGGGTCCAGGTCGAGGACGCGGCGATGGAGGTGGACTGAGCGTGGCGGCGCACCGGGCGACGGTTGACGGCGTCGCGCTCGCCTATATCGAGGACGGCGCGGGCCACGGTGGACCACCGGTGCTGTGCGTCCACGGGCTGACCCGCAACGCCCGAGATTTCGATTCTGTCATCGCCACGCTCAAGCCGCACCGCCGCGTGATTGCGGTCGACGTCGCGGGACGCGGCGACAGCGGCTGGCTCGCGGATCCGACGCGCTACAACTACGCTGTCTACACCCAGCAGCTCCTCACGCTGCTCGACCAGCTCAAGGTCGACCAGGTCGACTGGATCGGCACGTCGATGGGCGGACTGATCGGCATGATGGTCGCCGCGACTGCGCCGCAGCGTATTCGGCGGTTCGTGATCAACGACATCGGCCCGTTCATCCCCAAGGCGGCGCTGGCGCGCATCGCGGGCTATATCGGCGTCAGCCATGTCTGGCCGACGATCGAGGCGGCCGAGGCGCACTACCGCAAGAACTCGGCGCCGTTCGGTCCGCTGACCGACGCGCAATGGCGCCATCTGACCGAGACCAGCGTGCGGCCGGCGACGGGCGCGACCGGGTTCGTGCCGGCCTACGACCCGGCGCTCGCCGACGCCTTCAAGGCGGTCGAGCCGGCCGACGTCGATCTGTGGTCGATGTGGGCCGAGATCCGCCAGCCGATCCTGGTGTTGCGCGGCGCCGACTCTGACCTGCTCCTCAAGCCGACCGCGCTCGGCATGGTGGCGCGCGGCGACGTGACCCTGCGCGAGTTCGCCGGCGTCGGCCACGCGCCGGCACTGCTCGCCGCCGACCAGCTCGACGCGATCTCGCGTTTTCTGTCGACTTAGACTAACGACCGGTGTTCTAGCGCGGTGGCGGCATGCCGGGCGGCGGGGGCATCCCGGGCCGTGGCGGTGGACCCGGCGGTCGCTGCGCGACGGCGCCGCGAAAGCAGCTGAGCGTGTAGGGATACTCGCGGGTCACGTGATAGTGGTAGATCGCCTGCGGCCGGCCATTCCAGGTCACGACGTGGGTGTGACCGTGGCAGTCGTCGAGGTCGGCGTTGCCGAGCGGCTTGCCGCCGTCGCCGAACCGCCCGAACAGGCCGAAGCCGTCGAGCGCGTAGCCGATCAGATCGCTGTGCCGGCCGGCGGTGCCGGCGTCATCGTGCAGGCACGGACTCAAATCGTGATAGTGGTACTGGCCGCGCGGCTCGGGATGGCCGTTGCAACGATCCTGGATCTCGTGCGCCGGCGCGTCGCGGCCCTGGGCGTCGAGCGCGTTGAAGATCGCGGCGCCGCTCAGCGCGAAGCCGATCATTCCCATCGGCACGCAGCTCGGCGCGGCGGCCGGCTTGGGATCGGCGGTTAGGCTGAGGAGGATGGTCTGCGCCGCGATCGCGTTCGGGTTGCGGTCGTACTGGTAGGCAGGGTCGCTGGGCCGGATCGGAAACACGCCGGTCGGATGGGTCGGCAGATTGTTGGCGCGCACGATCCGCCGGTCGCCCTCGATCGCGATGACGATCTGGGCATTCGGCCAGGCAACCGCGCCGCCGACCATCGGCTTCGCGGCAGGATCCCAGCTGTCGGCGCGGATCCACGGCCCGTCGCGGACCGCGCCGCCGCCGGCGAACCGGGTCTGGCACGAGAAGACGTGACCGACCTGCGGGCTCGCCGAGATCTTGCCGTCGCCAAGCGGCAGCGCTTGCGCGCCCGCGGCGTGACTCCAGAGTCCAGCCGCAAGCGCAACGAGGATGTGTCGTCTGGGCATCCTAACGGCGTTGGAAACCCGAGCCGGTCATGCAACGCGCGACGTACTGCGCGCGCTGCCCGTGGACTTCGGCGGCGTCGGCGGGATTGTTGCCCGGCCCGATCGCCTCGATGGCGCGGCGCTGGCAGTCGCGCTCGACCTCGATGGTCGTGGCGGCGCCGACGTCGGGCCGCTGCCAGTCCGGCGGCGGCTGCTGCGGCGCGCACGACGCGACGATGACCAGCGTCGTGGCGGCGATGCCGCGACACCATCGACGCATCAGGGGGGCGCTCAACCGGCCTTGAGGCGCTTGGCGATCTCGACCGCGGCGTAGGTCAGGATGCCGTCGGCGCCGGCGCGCTTGAAGCCGATCAGCGCCTCGAGCATGGCGCGGTCGGCGTCGAGATAGCCGGCTTGGCCGGCCGCTTTGATCATCGCGTACTCGCCCGACACGTGATAGGCGAAGGTCGGCACCGCGAAGGCGTCTTTCACCCGGCGCAGCACGTCGAGATAAGGCATGCCCGGCTTGACCATCACCATGTCGGCGCCCTCGGCGAGATCGGCCGCGACCTCGCGCAGCGCCTCGTCGGTGTTGGCGGGATCCATTTGATAGGTCGACTTGCCGTACTTGCCGAGATCGCCGCCCGAGCCGAGCGCGTCGCGGAACGGACCATAGAACGCCGACGAGTACTTGGCCGCGTAAGACATGATCATGGCGTTGGGATGGCGCGCGGCGTCGAACGCCTGGCGGATCGCGCCGATGCGGCCGTCCATCATGTCGGACGGTGCGGTGACGTCGCAGCCGGCCTCGACCTGGACCAGCGCCTGCTTGACCAGCACCGCGACGGTCTCGTCGTTGACGATCTCGCCGTCGATCACCAGGCCGTCATGGCCGTGGGTGGTGAACGGGTCGAGCGCGACGTCGCACAGGATGCCGACCTCGGGCAGCGCGCGCTTGATCGCGCGCACGGCGCGGCACACCAGATTCTCGGGATTGACCGCCTCGCGGCCGTCGTCGGTCTTTGTCTCGGTCGGCACGACCGGAAACAAGGCGACCAGGGGTATGCCGAGCTCGGCAGCCTTGGCGACCTCGTCGATCGCGACGTCGATCGACAGCCGGTCGACACCCTCGACACCCGGCATGGTCTTGATCGGCTGGCGCTTGCCGTTGCCCTCGATCACGAAGATCGGCCAGATCAGATCGGCGGACCTGAGCGCGTGCTCGGCGACCAGGTCCCGCGTCCATTTCTGCAGGCGCGTGCGGCGCAGCCGGGCGCGCGGGAACGGGGCGGGGACGAGGGGCCAGGCGGGCCGGGACATGGGGCGAAACCGCTTGCGACGGGACGCGTCGAGGATAGGAGCGGGCAGGGGCTTTGACAACTCGCGGCCGGCCTTGAATTTGGCGCAATGCCGTGGGATGCCGAGGTGTCCGGCTGACCGTCGGGAACCGAGGAGCTGAATGCCCAGCGAGCCCACAGCCGCCGACGGCGGATCAAGCCGGACATCGATGCTGATCGTCGCGCGCGTGCTGACGGCTCTGGTCCAGGCGGCAGCGCTCTATCTCCTGGCCGACGCGGCAACGGCGCCGCGATCGTGGCCGGCCACCGTCCCGTCGCTGTACGAGCCGCTGCTGCTCGTGTCGGTCTACATTCCCCTGTTCGTCCTGTTCGGGCTCGGGCAGATCCGCGCGCGCCCGCTCGCGATCTGGCTGGCGGTGGCGGCAATCCTGGTCGCCGGCTTGGGATACCACGACGCGACGCGGGGGCGGGTGCCGGACTCCATCCTCAACCCCGAACTGGGGCCGTGGTTCCGGCTTTGGCTCGCGCTTTCCGCGAGCCTGTTCGTCGCGCACGTCCTGGTCGTCGACTCGACGGTCGAGCGGCGCCTGCTGCCGCCCTACGAGCGCCATTTCGACACGGCCTGGAAATTGGGCACCCAGGTCGTCCTGGCCGTCGTCTTCGTCGGCGTGTTCTGGGGCATCCTCTGGTTGGGCGCGGGGTTGTTCACGCTGGTCGGCCTCGAGTTCTTCGATCGCGTGATCTCCAAGCCCTGGTTCGCCTATCCGGCGACGACCTTGGCGATCGCGTTGTCGATTCATGTCACCGACGTCCAGCCAGCGCTGATCCGAGGCGTCCGGTCCGTCGCGTTGACCTTGTTCTCGTGGTTGCTGCCGTTACTCGTCATGATCCTGCTGGGCTTCCTCGGCAGTCTGTCGTTTATCTCGCTCGAGGCGCTGTGGAAGACCCGCTTTGCAACCGGATTGTTGCTCACGGCGGCCGGCCTGCTCGTGTTCCTCATCAACTGCTGCTACCAGGACGGCGAGGCGACTCCGTCGATCCCCCGCATCAACCGGCTCGCCGGCACGCTCGGCTCGATCGCGCTGTTGCCGCTGGTCGGGCTCGCGATCTGGGCGCTGGCGCTGCGCGTGGCGCAGTATGGCTGGACCGTCGAACGGATCTTGGCTGCCGCCGTCATCGTGGTCGCGGCTTGCTATGCGGTCGGTTACGCCAGTGCCGCCATCGGATCGCCGCGATGGCTGAAACGCGTCGAGGTCACGAATTTCGTGACGGCCTATGTCTTTCTGGGGCTCGTCCTGGTGCTGTTTTCGCCGATCGCGGACCCCGGGCGCTTGATGGTGGCGGATCAGGTTGCCCGCTTGAAAGCCGGAACGGTTCGGCCAGAGCAATTCGACTTCTCGACGCTGAAGTTTGACGGCGCGCGCTGGGGCCTCGCGGCTCTGGGCGAACTCAGTCAAACGCAGGACTTGTCGTCCGCACCGACGATCAATGCCAAAGCCAAGCAGGCGCTCGCGCAGGCCAACCGGTGGATCGGCGACCGCCCTCCGACTAGGGACGAGCTTGCCGAGCGCGTGTCGGTCTATCCCAGCGGGCGCTCGCTGCCGCCGAGCTTCTCCGCCACGAGCGCTGGGCCGATGGCCGGCATCAACTTGAATTGCGTTCAGATGCGGTCCAAGAAATGTATCGCGCGGTTCGTGACTCTGCGTCCAGGCGAAGGGGAGGCGATCCTGCTTTTGGATCAATTCGTGGGCTACGTGTTCGAGCAGGATTCGGCGAGGCAGTGGCGCAAGACGGCGCAGCTGGCCGGTGCGGTCAATTGCGACGCCTTGCGCCAGGGTGTCGAGAGCGGTGCGTTCAAGCTCGAGACGCATCCGTGGCCCGATCTCGTGGTCGGCGACCAGCGGCTGGGTCTGGCGCCGACACCGTCGTACACCTGTCCTCCGGCTGGACGGGCGCCGTGACCGGCGACAATGACGAGGTCGTGATCGAGCGTGCGGGTCGCGACGGCGCGGCGCTGCACATCGAGCTCAACCGACCGCGCGCGCTCAACGCGCTGACCCTCTCGCCGCGGCCGCGCGCGATCCGGCGATCGCTTGCGTCGTGATCACCGGCGCCGGCGACCGCGCGTTCTGCGCCGGCGGTGACGTGCGCGCGATCGCCGAGTCGCTGCGCGATCCGGCTTCGACCCTGTCGCAGGATTTCTTCCGCGAGGAGTACGTGCTCAACCGGCGCATCCATCGCTATCCCAAGCCCTACATCGCGCTGCTCGACGGGGTCTCGATGGGCGGCGGCTTCGGGGTGTCGCTGCACGGCTCGCACCGCGTCGGCACCGAGAAGCTCAGCTTCGCGATGCCGGAGACCACGATCGGGCTGTTCCCCGACGTCGGCGGCACCTGGTTCCTGACCCGCTGCCCGGGCGAGGTCGGCACCTACCTGGCGCTCACCGGCCGGCGCGTCGGGCTCGGCGACGCGGTCTATTGCGGCTATGCAACGCACCACGTGCCGCGCGCATCGTTGGCTGCGCTGCGCGAAAGCTTGTTCGCGGCGCCACCGCGCGATGCCGCCGCCGCCGACGCCGCGCTGCGGCCGTTCGTGACGGCGCCCGAGACGCCGAGCCTGGCGGCGGTCCGCACGACCATCGATCGCTGTTTCGCCTTCGATAGCGTCGAGCGGATCCTCGCGGCGCTCGAGCGCGAAGGTGGTGAGTGGGCGAACGCGATCGGCCATGAGCTCGGCCAGAAATCGCCGACCAGCCTGAAGGTGACGTTGCGCCAGCTGCGCGGCGGCACGGGGCTGGAGATCGAGGACGTGCTGGTCCGCGAGTACCGCATGACCCAGCGCTTCATGGCGGCGCACGATTTCGCCGAAGGCGTGCGCGCGCTGCTGATCGACAAGGACCAGAAGCCGCGCTGGCGGCCGCCGGCGCTCGACCAGATCGACACCGCCACGGTCGAGAGCTATTTCGCGCCGCTCGGCGCACGGGATCTGACATTCGACCAGGGAGGACCAAGGCCATGACCGCGATCGGCTTCATCGGGCTGGGCAACATGGGGCGGCCGATGGCGCGCAACCTGCTCAAGGCCGGCCACACGCTGAAGGTGTTCGACGTCGTGCCGGCAGCGGTCGCGGCGTTGACCGAGGCCGGCGCCAGCGCGGCGCCGAGCGTCGGCGACGCGGTGGCCGGTGTCGAGGTCGTCGTCACCATGCTGCCGGCCGGCCCGGAGGTCCGCACGGTCTATTTCGGCGACGGCGGCGTGCTGGCGCGCGCCGAGGCGGGCGCGTTGTTGATCGACAGCTCGACGATCGACGTCGAGACCGCCCGGCTGGTCGCCAAGGCGGCCGCCGACAAGGGCCTG
>JACQAI010000220.1 GCA_016195115.1 Pseudomonadota bacterium | reverse complement strand
TGGGCCACCGCCGCCGCGCTGGCCAGCCCGATCACGAGCGCTGCGATCACCCGGTGTCCGGCGTTCATCGCTCCGTCGCCTTCATGCCATTCGGCGGATTTAAGGTACCCTTTATGCACCGGATCCGAAAAGCCCGCGTGTGACCCCGTTCACAAGGGTGCGCGCGCCCTCGCCGACGCGGGGCCAAGGCGTTAGGCTCGCCGGGTCAGGGGAGGCGCCGATGCCCACGTTCCGCCCGACACCCGATCTCGACATGGCCTACCGGGTCGACGACTTCACCGACCCGTGGCGCGAGACGCAGACCGTCCTGATGCTGCACGGCAACGCCGAGAGCGGGCTCGCCTGGTACGGCTGGGTGCCGACCCTGGCGCGCCACTACAAAGTAGTGCGGCCCGACATGCGCGGCTTCGGCGAGTCGACGCCGATGAAGCGCGACTTCCCCTGGACGCTCGACCGCCTGGTCGACGATTTCTGCGCGTTGATGGACCACCTGAACGTCGCGCGCTTCCATCTGGTCGGCGCCAAGATCGGCGGCACGATCGCGCGCGCGTTTGCGGCGCGCCGGCCGGCACGCGTTGCCACGCTGACGGTCGTCGGCACGCCGGCGCCGTTCCGCGTCGGCCAGGCCGAGAAGATCCCGGCTCTCTTGCGCGACTTCGAGACCCACGGCGTCGAGTACTGGGCGCGCCAGAACATGGCCGGCCGGCTCGGCGCCGCCTTCCCGCCCGAGGGCTACGAGTGGTGGTGCCGCTTCATGGCGCGCACCGCGGTCACGACCCAGCTTGGCTTCATGCCGACCATCGCGATCGCCGACATCACCGCCGACCTGCCGAAGATCACGTGCCCCACTCTGGTCATCACCAGCGAGGAGAGCGGCCTCGGCTCGGTCGCGGAGACCCGCGCCTGGCAACAGCAGATCGCGACGTCGGAGCTGCTGGTGCTGCCGGGCAACTCCTATCACGTCGCCGCCAGCCACGCCGAGCAAGCGGCGCAAGCGACGCTGGACTTCATCAAGCGGCATTGAGAGACGTGACGACGCCACACGCCACGTCGCGGCGTGACGCGCCGTGGCCGGGATTGTCTCCCGCCGAAGCCGCCGCGCGCTTGGCCGCGGAAGGCTACAACGAGCTGCCGGCGCCGGATCGGCGGACGCCGCTGCGCATCGTCGTCGAGGTCGTCCGCGAACCGATGTTCGCGCTGCTGCTCGCGGGGGGCGTGGTCTATCTCGCGCTCGGAGACCTTCAGGAAGCCTTGATGCTGCTGGGCTTCGCGAGCCTGTCGGTGGCCATCACGGTGGTCCAGGAGAGCCGCAGCGAGCGCGTCCTCGACGCCTTGCGCGATCTCAGCAGCCCGCGCGCGCTGGTCATCCGCGACGGCACGCCGACGCGCATCCCGGGCCGCGAGGTCGCGCGCGGCGACCTCGTCGTGCTCGCCGAGGGCGACCGTGTGCCGGCCGACGCCATCCTGCTGTCCGGCCAGGATCTCCGGGTCGACGAGTCGCTGCTCACCGGCGAGTCCGTCCCGGTGCGCAAGACCGCCGGCGCGCTCGACACCGCGACGCCGCGCCCCGGCGGCGACGACCTGCCGCACGTCTTTTCCGGCACCCTGGTGGTCGGCGGGCGCGGCGTCGCGGCGGTCCAGCGGACCGGCCCGGGCACCGAGCTCGGCCGCATCGGCCATTCGCTGGGCGCGATCGCGGTCGAGCCGACCCGGCTGAGCGTCCAGACCCGCATGCTCGTGCGCGTCGTGGCGCTCGCCGGCGGCGGCGTCAGCGTCGCGGTGGTGCTGCTGTACGGGCTGGTGCGCGGTGCGTGGCTCGACGGTCTGCTCGGCGGCATCGCGCTCAGCATGGCGCTGCTCCCGGAGGAATTCCCGCTGGTGCTCGCCGTCTTCATGGTGACGGGGGCCTGGCGGATCTCGCGCGCCCGCGTGCTGACGCGCCGCGCCGCGACCATCGAGACGCTCGGCGCCGCCACCGTCCTGTGCACCGACAAGACCGGGACCTTGACCCAGAACCGCATGGCCGTGGCCGAGCTGCGCGCCGGCGATGCGGCGTTGCGGCCCGATCCGGCGCGCGTCGCCGCGCCGACCGAACCTTTCCGGGCGCTCGTCGCGGCAGCCGTGCTGGCCAGCGCCGCGCCGCCGACCGACCCGATGGATGCGGCGTTGCACGCGCTCGAAGGACAGTTTGCCGATCACGCGGACGCGGCCCGACGCGGCTGGACCCTGGCGCGGGTCTACGGTCTGCGGCCCGAGCTGCCGGCGATCGCGCAGGTTTGGGCTACCGCGGATCCGACGTCGCGCGTGGTCGCCGCCAAGGGGGCGCCCGAAGCCGTCGCGGCGCTCTGCCGGCTCGATGCGGCGGCGACGGCGGCGATGGGTCGCGCCGTCGACCAGATGGCCGCCGGCGGCATGCGCGTGCTCGCGGCCGCCCGGGCGCAATGCGACGGCGGCGATCTGCCGGATACCCCGCGCGGCTTCGACTTCCGCTTCCTCGGCTTGATCGGGTTTTCCGATCCGCTGCGGCCGGGCGTAGCCGACGCGGTGCGCGAGTGCCAGTCGGCCGGCATCCGGGTCGTCATGATCACGGGCGACTATCCCGCGACCGCGCAGGCGATCGCCGCCCAGGCCGGGATCGCGGCGGGCGATCTCGTGACCGGCCGCGCGCTCGAGAAGCTGTCCGACGACGCGGTGCGCGCGCGCGTTCGGACGGCCGCCGTGTTCGCCCGCATCATGCCGGAGCAGAAGCTGCGGATCGTGACGGCCCTGAAGGCGAGCGGCGAGATCGTCGCGATGACGGGCGACGGCGTGAACGACGCGCCGTCGCTCAAGGCCGCGCATATCGGGGTCGCCATGGGCGGCCGCGGCACCGACGTCGCGCGCGAGGCCGCGTCGATCGTCCTGCTCGACGACGATTTCGGCTCGCTGGTGCGGACGGTCCGGCTCGGCCGCCGGATCTACGACAACCTGCGCAAGGCGTTCGGCTACATCCTCGCGATCCATGTTCCGATCGCGGGCCTGTCCCTGATGCCGCTCGTGCTCGGCTGGCCCGTCATCCTCGGCCCGATCCACATCGCCTTCATCGAGATGGTCATCGATCCGGTCTGCTCGATCGTGTTCGAGGCCGAGCCCGAGGAGGACGACGTCATGCGGCGGCCGCCGCGCGATCCCGCGGCGCCGCTGTTCTCCAAGGTCCTGGCGGGCTGGGGCGTGTTGCAAGGGCTGCTCGCGCTGCTCGTCGTCGCCGGCGTCTTCGCGCTCGGCGTGCAGCGCGGCATGCCCGACGACGAGCTGCGCGCGCTGGTCTTCGCGTCGCTGGTGTTCATCAACATCGGCCTCATCCTGGTCAATCGCACGTTCAGCGCTTCGCTGCTCTCCGCGTTCCGGGGCAGCAGCACGGTGCTGTGGACGGTGACCGGCGTGGCCGGCGCCCTGCTGGCGCTCGCCGTCACCTGGCCGCCGGCCGAAGCGCTCTTCCGGTTCGGGCCGCTGCATCTGGACGACCTGGCGGTCGCCGCCGCGGGCGGCCTGGGAGTCCTGATCATCCTCGAGCTGATCAAGCCCGCGTTGGGCCGTAGGGCGTGGCGGTAGGGCCGCTCGATCAGGAGTGAGATTCTCCGCATAAAGTGCCGAGAATAGGCTTGCCCTTGCGGAGAATACGCGCCATATTCTCCGCATGAAATGCGGAAATCATGCCGCCCACCTATATCCATGAGCTGACGGGCTGGCCGAATTTCAGCGTGAGCCGGGAACGCCTGGCTGACCAGGTCGCGGCCGTACGCCACCGTCAGGGCCGTCTGATCGGGCGGATGGAATCGCTCGGGTTCACCTTGCGCGCCGAAGCCATGCTCCAAACGCTCACCGAAGACGTGATCAAGACCAGCGAAATCGAAGGCGAGATGCTCGACAGGCCGCAGGTGCGCTCATCCATCGCGCGTCGCCTCGGGATGGATGTCGGCGCTCTCAGGCCCGCCGACCGCAATGTCGACGGCGTCGTCGACATGACGCTCGACGCCACACAGAAGTTCGACGCGCCGCTCACAAACGAGCGGCTGTTCGACTGGCACGCGGCGCTGTTTCCGACCGGGCGCAGCGGCATGACCCGCATCCGCGCCGGTGCGTGGCGTGATGACACGTCAGGTCCCATGCAAGTGGTCTCCGGCCCGATCGGCCAAGAGCGGGTTCACTACCAAGCGCCGCCGGCGCGTCGTCTCAATCGCGAGATGGGTGCTTTTCTGAAATGGTTCAACGGAACGGCGGCATTTGATCCCGTCTTGAAAGCGGGCATCGCCCACCTGTGGTTCGTCACGATCCACCCGTTCGACGACGGCAACGGTCGGATCGCGCGCGCGATCGCCGACATGGCGCTGGCGCGCTCAGAAAACAGTCCACAGCGTTTCTACAGCATGTCTGGGCAAATCCGGGTCGAGCGGAAAGCCTATTACGACGTTCTGGAAGCGACCCAGAAAGGCAGCCTCGACATCACGCTGTGGCTCGAATGGTTCTTGGGCTGCCTTGATCGCGCGATCGACGGCGCCGAGGACGTATTGGCCGCGGTTCTCAAGAAAGCGCGCTTCTGGGAGACGCATGCCGGCGAGCCATTCAATCAGCGGCAACGGAAAATGCTCAACCGTCTGCTCGATGGATTTGAGGGCAAGCTGACGTCCTCGAAGTGGGCTGCGCTGGAAAAATCCTCGCAGGACACGGCCTCGCGCGACATCGATGATCTCGTCAAGCGCGGCATCTTGATCAAGGATGCGGCGGGTGGGCGCAGCACGAGCTATTCGCTGGTGGAAGGTCCTTAAGATCCGCGGGCCTGCCGAGAAATCTCACACTGCGTTTTCCCAGATCGACTCGAGGGACATACACCAGGGGCACGCGGTGAACGGTTTCAGATCCGCGCGACGGCTACGACAACCGTCACAAAGGCGACGAGGAGAGCGAGTGGGGCTGCCGCCAGCCAGGTCGCGGCAACTGGCCTATCTCGAGTCATCAGCGTGCCGACGTGGAACCATGCCAGCACGATGACGAGCCACGGCACCAGTACGATGGCATAGGCGAAGGGATCTTGGCTGATCGCTTCCAGGCTGTTCATGAGGATCAGCTCAATGCCGGCGACCACTCCCCAGCCGGCGACCGCTGAGCCGATCAGGAAGAGTCGCAGGACTCTGAGGCCATTCCATTGGTGGACGTAGAGGTCGGTCACGCAAAACCCCAGGTCTGAGATCGGCGTCGCGGCGACACGGCTCCGGGCTACTCCGCGTCGACCAGCTTCGTGATCTTGACCGAGCCTTCGGGGAAGCGCGCGATCAACTCGAGCTCACCGCCCATCGCTTCGACCATCCGGCGCAGCGAGCTCACGTACATGTCGGTGCGCTTCTCCATCCGGGCGACCGCCGGCTGCTCGACCTCGAGGGCGTCCGCGAGCGCTTGCTGCGACAGGTTGAGGGAGCGGCGCAGCTCCTCGAGGCTGAGCTCGACGTCGAGCTTGGCGGCCTCCAGCGCATTGCGGGCCCGCCGCGCGGGCGTCATCTTCGCGCGCAGCTTGGCGAACTTGTGGCGACCGGTCATTCGATTCCGAAGATATTCCTTCCATGGAATAATGTCAAAAATGGAATGTGCGCGTGGCGGCGGTTTGCCCCGGCTCGAACAATCCCGCTGCCCCCGCGATTCATGACGGCTCAGACTTGACACGGGCTGACCGGGTAGCAAAGTTTGATACTCCTGATCAGGGTCGTAAGCCATGGGCGGACGCAATTTCAGCCTCACGGACCATCTCAGTGCCTTCGTCGACGCGCAGGTAGGCTCCGGGCGCCACCAGAACGCGAGCGAGGTCATCCGCGAAGCATTGCGGCGCTACGAAGACGACATCCTGGCTGAGCCGGCCCAGTTGGCCATGATCGAGAAGGTCGCTGCAGAGGGCAGCGCCGCGATCGCGCGTGGCGACTATGTCCTCGTGCAAGGTCCCAAA
Source organism: Pseudomonadota bacterium (assembly GCA_016195115.1). GTDB lineage: Bacteria > Pseudomonadota > Alphaproteobacteria > Elsterales > Elsteraceae > JACQAI01. Next base: position 280 of record JACQAI010000220.1, on the reverse strand, counting down.
CAGTCGCGCGCGTTGCTGAAGCGGCTGAATGACCGCGCCGCGCGCCCGATCAAACGCGCGACGAAGCGCGCAGGGGCCAGCCCACGCCGACGTGGCTGACTATCGCCTCGCCGCGCCTGCCGAGGCGCAGATCCACGAGATCCTCAGCTGGAGTCACCAAAATTTCGGCCGGCGCGCGAGCGAGCGCTACGCCGCGCTGCTGGTCGCGGCCATGGCGGACATCGCCGACGACCCGACACGGCCTACGATCATCTGGCACCGCCTCCGGCGCAACCGCGTC
>JACQAI010000219.1 GCA_016195115.1 Pseudomonadota bacterium | reverse complement strand
GGCGATGTGGAAAAAACAATGGTTCGTGAAGGTATGAAAATACGCGCCGCATGGCGATGGCTGGGTCGGCTGCTGCTGGCCGCCATGCTGACGGCGTGCACCACACCGGCGCCACAACTCACGCAGCCGGCCGCGGCCGGCGGGCCGCCGCCGATTCCGCGCGAATTTCGCGCCGCCTGGGTGGCGAGCGTCGAGGTGAACTCACCCTCCCCCGCGATGTGGCGCTGGCGAATGCCGGTGCGCTGGACGATCCAGTCGTCGCTGGTCGCGACGCGCGCCGCGAGCTCGTCGTTGGTCACGACCCGGCGCGGCAGGTAGCTGCCGCACCCGATCAGCCGGGCGCGCACGGTCATCCGACCGCCGCCTCGGGCTTGGCCTGCAGATCGATGTGGAAGGCGCCGAGCTCGGCCTTGATCTTGGCGATGAAGCCGTGGACCGACATGTCGACCGCGACGCCGATCGCATTGGCGAAGCCGAGCGCATCGGTGCTGCCGTGGCTCTTCACCGCGATGCCGTTGAGGCCGAGGAAGATCGCGCCGTTGTAGCGTCGCGGATCGACCCGGCTGCGGAACTTGGCGATCGCCGGCCGCGCGAAAACGTAGCCGAGCCTGGCGAGCGTCGAGTGGCTGAACGACTCGCGCAGGAAGGACGTCAGAAGCCGCGCCATGCCTTCGGCCGTCTTCACGGCGATGTTGCCCGTGAAGCCGTCGGTCACGACCACGTCAACCGTGCCCGCGGCGATGTCGTTGCCCTCGATGAAACCGCGGAACTGCGGCGCGAGCTGGCTCGCGCGCAGCGCCTGGGCGGCCTCGCGCAGCTCCTCGTGGCCCTTGAGGTCCTCGGCGCCGATATTGAGCAGGCCGATGGTCGGATTGACGCGGCCGAGCACGGTGCGCGCGAAGACGTCGCCCATGATGGCGAACTGCACCAGATTGTCGGCGCCGCATTCGACGTTGGCGCCGAGATCGAGCATCACGCTTTCGCCCTTGATGGTCGGGAAGAACGATGCGATCGCCGGGCGATCGATGCCCGGCAGGGTGCGCAGCGCCAGCTTGGCCATCGCCATCAGCGCGCCGGTGTTGCCGGCCGACACCACGGCCGCGGCCTGGCCTTCGGCGACCGCGCCGATCGCCAACGCCATGCTCGAGCGCCGGTTGGTGCGCAGCGCCACCGACGGTTTGGCGTCGTTGCTCACGACGTCGTCGGTGTGGTGCACGGTCGCGACCTTGCGCAGGCGCGGCAGGCGATCGAGCAGGCGATTGATCTGGGGCTCGATGCCGAACAACAGAAATTGGGTCTGCGGGAAGCGTTCGCGCGCGATGTTGGCGCCCTTGAGCACGATGTCCGGGGCGCGGTCGCCGCCCATCACGTCGAGGGCGATCGTCAGCCGGTCGCTCACGATTGCGGACCCCGCCGCCTCACCTGGGAACGATCAGGCCTCGGCGCGGGCAACGACCTCGCGGCCATCGTACTGTCCGCACGCGGCACAGACGTGGTGCGGACGCTTCAGCTCGCCACAATTGGCGCACTCGGCATAGGCCGACCCGCGCAACGCGTGATGGGCGCGACGCATGTTGCGGCGCGATTTCGAGGTCTTCTTCTTGGGAACGGCCATGTCCGGAAACTCTGATGGAGGGAGGGGGCTGAAAAGCAGCCCGCCTACTTAGCGCTAAAGGCGCGACGCGGCAAGCAACTTGCCATTTTACTTGGGTTTCGTGCGGGTCTGCAGTGCCGCGAACGGGTTGTCCTGGGGGTCCTGGCCGGCGGCGCCGGCCGCCTCGCTCGATGCCGCCGCGACGTCGTCCGCGGCGGCGGCGCTGCGCGGATAGGGATCGAGCGCCAACGACAGCTGCTGAGCGACCAGCTCGCCGATGTCGAGGCTGTCGCCTTCGAGCGGCTCCGGCTCGTCGAGATCGACCACCAGATCGACGCTGCCCGGTGTCGCCGCCGGCGCATCGAGCGGTCCGAACAGCAGCGCGAATGGCTCGTCGAGCGCGGCCGCGACCGGATCGAGCGTGACGACACAGCTCTGCACCACCGCGGCGCGCAGACGCGCGTCGAGCTCGACGTAACGGCCGGCGCGCGCCCGGCGCAGGCGCACCGTGGCCTCGAGCGCGCCGAGCTCGACCAGCGCGAAGCGGCGCGCCAGGGCGGCGCGCTCCTCGGCCGAGGCGACGATGGTCTGGGTCAGCCAGCCGGTGCCGATGCGCTCGAGCGCCACCACGCGGGAGAATTCCGGAGCCGCGGACGCGCTCGACATCAGGGCGTCTCGGCAAGGTGCGGCAGCGTCGGCCAAGGCAGCGGGCCGGCGCCGTCGAACGCCGCCACCGGCACGGCATCGAACGCCGCGCAGGCCTGGCGGACGTAGCGTGCGAGCGCGTCGAGCGCCGGTCGCGGCGGCGGCGGCACCGTGCCGTAGACGTTGCGCGCCAGCGCCTCGGCGAGCGCGTCGCCGGCATCGTCGAGGCCGGCTTCGTAGGCGGCGATGCGGCCGTAGAGCCCGCGCGCCATGTCCTTCACCCGCTTGCCGACCGACAGATCGCCGACGCCGATCTCACGCAGCGACCGGTCCATGTCGGCGAACATCGCGTCGAACAGCGCCTGCGCGCGCGCGCTCATCGCCGTC
>JACQAI010000218.1 GCA_016195115.1 Pseudomonadota bacterium | reverse complement strand
GGCGCCGATCCTGCTCAACGTCGTGATGATCGCCGCGGCGCTTGGGCTGGCGCCGCTGGTCGGCGGCGCCGCCCACGCGCTCGCCTGGGGCGTGTTCGCCGCCGGCGTCCTGCAGGTCGTGTGGTTGGCGCGCGCCGGCCGTGCCGCCGGCCTCGGTCTTCGGTTGGCGATGCCACAACGCGGCGTCGGGCTCGGCCGGCTGATGCGGCTGCTCGGGCCGGGTGCGCTCGGCGCCGGCACGGTGCAGATCAGCCTGACGATCAACCTGATCCTGGGCTCGCTGCTAGCGCCGGGCGCGGTCTCCTATCTCTACTACGCCGACCGTGTCACCCAGCTGCCGCTCGGCGTCGTTGGCGCGGCGATCGCGACCGCACTGCTGCCGGCGCTGACCCGCGCGGTGCGCGCCGGCGACAAAGCGGTGGCGCTCGGCGCACTCAGCCGCGCGCTCGAGGGCGCGCTGGCCCTGACCGTGCCGGCGATGGTCGGCTTGGCTTTGCTCGCCCACCCGATCATCGCCGTGCTGTTCGGGCGCGGCGCCTTCGACGCCGCCGCGGCGCTTGCAACTGCCGATGCGCTGGTGGGGTTCGCGCTCGGCCTGCCGGCCTACGTGCTCATCAAGGTGCTGGCGCCGGCGTTCTTCGCGCGCGAGGACACCACCACGCCGGTGGTCGTGGCGGTGGCAGCGCTGCTCGTCAACCTCGCGCTCAATCTCGTGCTGCTGCCGCGCCTCGGGCATGTCGGCATCGCGCTCGCGACGGCGCTCGCGGCGTGGCTCAATGCCGGGCTGCTCGGCGGGCTGCTGGCGCGGCGCGGCCACGTCGTGCTCGACCGCCGGCTGGCGTGGCGGACCGTGGGCGTGATCGGCGCCGCGGCGCTGATGGCGGTCGCGGTTGCGCTCGGCGCGCACGGCCTCGCCGGGACCCTGGCCGGCGCCGGCGCGACCGGCGCGGCTGCGCTGGGCCTGTTGATCGTCGGCGGCGCCGGCGTCTTCCTGGTCAGCGCCCAGCTGATGGGTGCGATCGATGCCGCCGCGCTGTGGCACGCACTCAGGCGCGGCGGCGAGGGTCCACCGGCGGCTTGACGGTTCCGGCGGCAATGGCGATAAGGGCGCCCCATGAGCTTTCCCAACCGCGTCTTCTCCGGCGTCCAGCCGACCGGCAACCTGCATCTCGGCAATTATCTGGGTGCGATCCGCAACTGGGTGCCGCTGCAGGACCAGGCCGAGACGATCTTCTGCATCGTCGATCTGCACGCGTTGACCGCGCCGCAGGATCCGGTGCTGCTGAAGACCCAGACCCGCGAGGTCACCGCCGCCTACATTGCCGCCGGCATCGACCCCGAGCGCTCGATCATCTTCAACCAGAGCGCGGTCGCGGCTCACAGCGAGCTCAGCTGGCTGCTCGGCTGCTACGCGCCGCTCGGTTGGCTCAACCGCATGACCCAGTTCAAGGAGAAGGCCGGCAAGCAGCGCGACAACGCGGTGCTCGGGCTCTACGCCTATCCGGTGCTGATGGCCGCCGACATCCTGCTCTACAAGGGCACCCACGTGCCGGTCGGCGAGGACCAGAAGCAGCATCTCGAACTGGCGCGCGATATCGCCGGCGCGTTCAACCGGCGCTACGAGGTCGAGTTCTTCCCGCTGCCCGAGCCGCAGATCCTCGGCGCGGCGACGCGCGTCATGTCGCTGCGCGACGGCACCAAGAAGATGAGCAAGTCGGATGCCTCGGACTATTCGCGCATCAACATGACCGACGACGCCGACACCGTCGCGCTCAAGATCCAGAAGGCCAAGACCGATCCGCATCCGCTGCCCGACACCGCCGCGGCGCTCGACGGGCGGCCGGAGGCCGACAACCTGCTCGGCATCTACGCGGCGCTCGCCGGGCAGACGCGCGACCAGGCGGTCGCGCGCTTCGCCGGCCAGCCGTTCTCGAGCTTCAAGCGCGAGCTCGCCGATCTCTCGGTCAGCGTGCTCGGCCCGATCGGCGCCGAGATGAAGCGCCTGGTCGGCGACCCCGGCCACATCGACAAGATCCTCAAGCGCGGCGCCGAGCGCGCCCACGCGATCGCCGACAAAGTGCTGGCCGACACCCAGGACATCATCGGCCTCTTGAAGCCCTGATCGTCACTCGGGGTTTTCGCCACAGAGGCACAGCGGACACAGAAGAGGTTGTCGGCGCGCGAAGCGCGCCATTCCCTGCTTCCTCTGTGTCCTCTGTGACTCTGTGGTGAATCCTCAATACGACGCCTTCTCGCGCACCTTGAGGTCGCCCTTCGCGTCGAGCTCCCAGCCCTTGGCGGCGGCTTGCGCGATCAGGTCGGGCGACCAGGTGACGCGGCCGGGGTCGGTGCCGCCGAGCACGGTGAAGAGATAGGCCTCCTCGCCGCCGACATTCTTGAAGCCGCGCATGATGCCGGGCGGCACCGAGATGAGATCGAATTGCTCGAGGATGATCTCGTGTTCGCCCTGGTCGCCCCAGAAGATCGACCAGCTGCCGTTGAGCGGCATGAAGGTCTCGATGGTCTTGTGCGAATGCAGGCCCGCGCCGTGGCCGGGCTTGGCGCGCGACATCTGGACGTTGAAGTCGCGTACGTCGGTGATCTCGGCGGCCGCACCCGCCTCCTCCGAGACGCCGCGGCCGATCAGGTTGAAGACATCGCGCGTGTGCTGCGGCAGCGCCTGATCGAGGAACGTCACCGGGTGTGGCGTCAATGTCTTGAAGCGCGCCACGCGCTTTTCCATCTCGGCGACGGTCCACTGCTTGGCCATGACGGGTCTCCTCCCACGCACCGGCGAGCCCCAGTCTAGCGCTCCCGCGTGCGGCCCCGCACCACGCCCGTAAGAACTTGCTTTTCCTCACCGATTCAGCGGAGTAAACCATCTTGACGGCGGACCGGGCGCGCGGGCCTCGTTCGGACGGCGCGGCGGTCGAGCATGCAGGTTTACCTTCCCATCGCCGAGATGTCGGTGAACGCCCTGGTCATCCTGGCCCTGGGCGGCATGGTCGGCTTTTTGAGCGGGCTGTTCGGGGTCGGCGGCGGCTTCCTGATGACGCCGCTGCTGATTTTCGTCGGCGTGCCGCCGGCGGTCGCGGTCGGCACCCAGTCGAACCAGCTGGTCGGCGCCTCGGTGTCGGGCGTGATCGGCCATTGGCGGCGCGGCAACGTCGATTTCCGCATGGGTCTGGTGCTGCTGCTCGGCGGCCTCGTGGGCTCGGTGATCGGCGTCTGGCTGTTCAGCATCCTGCGGCGCTCCGGCCACATCGACCTGGTGATCTCGCTGCTCTACGTCATCCTGCTCGGCGTGGTCGGCGGCCTGATGCTGGCGGAGAGCACGCGCGCGCTGTTGCGCCATCGGCGCAAGACCGCGGTCCGGCGCAAGCTGCATCAGCACATCTGGCTGCACGGCCTGCCGCTCAAGATGCGCTTCCACAAGTCGCGGCTCTATATCAGCGCGGTGGTGCCGTTCGTCATCGGCTTGCTCGGTGGCATCGCGGTCTCGATCCTCGGGGTCGGCGGCGGCTTCTTCATGGTGCCGGCGATGATCTACCTGCTCGGCATGCCGACCGCGGTGGTGCCCGGCACATCGCTGTTCCAGATCATCTTCACGACCGCCGCGGTGACCGTGCTGCAGGCAATCACCAACCACACGGTCGATGCCATGCTGGCAGTCCTGCTGCTTGCTGGCGGCGTCGTCGGCGCACAGTTCGGCAGCCGCTTTGGGGCAAACTTGCGCGGCGAGCAGGTGCGTGCGCTGCTGGCGCTGCTCGTGGTCGCGGTGTGCATCAAGCTGTTTGTCGACCTTGTCCTGACCCCCGACGACGTCTACTCCATCACCGTGCCGCCGGCGTCATGAGGGGCCTCGCGCTCGTGCTGGCGACGCTCGCGCTGGCGAGCGGCTGGCCCACGCCGGCAGCGCGTGCGCAGGCTTTGGTTGCGGATTTGACCAACCACCTGATCGCGATCACGACGGGCTTCACCGGCACCGAGGTCGTGCTGTTCGGCGCCATCGAGGGCGAAGGCGACGTGATCGTCGTCGTGCGCGGCCCGGAGACAGCGATCGAAGTTCGGCGCAAAGAGCGCACGCTCGGCGTCTGGCTCAACCGCAGCGACATGACGTTCGCCGACGTGCCGAGCTTCTACGCGATCGCCAGCACGCGGCCGATCGAACAGCTCGCGCGCCCCGAGGTGCTCACGCGTTACCGCATCGGCGTCGATCACCTGGCGCTCGAGGCCGCCGATGCGACCGATCAAGTCGAGCAATTCCGCCAGGCGCTGATCCGCAACAAGCAGCGCGAAAGCCTGTTTCCTACCGCCGTCGGCACCGTGACGTTCGTCGGCAGCCGGTTGTTCCGCACCACGGTGGCGTTTCCCGCCAACGTGCCGACCGGCAGCTACCAGGTCTCGGTGTTCCTGATGCGCAACGGTCAGGTCCAGGGCGCTCAGACCACGCCGCTCTTAGTCAGTCAGCTCGGCCTGTCGGCCGATATCGTCGACTTCGCTTACCGTCGCGCGTTGCTCTACGGCCTCATTGCGGTGTTCGTCGCCGCGATGGCAGGATGGCTGGGCAGCGTCGCGTTCCGGCGAGTTTGAGGCTCACCTGGAGGCCATCATGGTCGAGCAGACGCCCACATCCCGAGTCATGCTGGTGGTGATCGACGAGAGCGCCGAGCACCAGGTCGCGCTGCGCTTTGCGGCGCTGCGCGCCAGCCACACCGGCGGCCGCGTCGCCATGCTCTACGTCATCGAGCCGGCCGACTCCCAGCAGTGGAAAGCGGTCGAGGACCTGATGCGCGAGGAGCGCCGCGCCGAGGCCGAGGCGACCGTCAAGCGGCTGTCCGAGCTGGTGTTCGAGTGGTCGGGCAGCATGCCGGCCTTGTTCCTGCGCGAAGGCAAGGTGCGCGAGGAGCTCCTCAAGCTGATCGAGGAAGAGCCGTCGATCTCGATCCTGGTGCTCGGCGCGGCGACCGGACCGGAGGGGCCGGGGCCGCTGGTCACGCACCTTGCGGGCAAGATCGCGGGACGGCTGCGCATCCCGGTGACGATCGTGCCAGGCGGCCTGACCGACGAGCAGATCGCGGCGTTGACCTAGTGGCTGCCAGGCCAATGGGCTGCACCGGGACACGCAGCGCCATGCATGCCGCGCGATTCAGCGCGTCCGGGCGCCAGGCTTGATATCCAGACCGTTTCGGTCCAATTAGAGATTAGCCACGCCGTAGAAGGTCCTGACCGATGTTCATCCAGACCGAGACCACGCCTAATCCGGCGACCCTCAAGTTCCTCCCCGGACGGGCGGTCATGGAGGCCGGGACGGCGCATTTCGTCACGGTTGCCGAGGCCACGCGCTCGCCGCTGGCCGAGCAGCTGTTCGGCGTGCCGGGGGTCCAGGGCGTGTTTCTCGGCGCCGACTTCGTCACGGTCACCAAGGCCGACGATCGCGAGTGGCAGGTCCTGAAGCCGGCCATCCTCGGCGTCATCATGGAGCACTTCACGGCCGGCAAGCCCGTGATTCTCGCCGATGGCGCGGCCGCCGACGAGACCTTCAACGAGGCCGACACCGAGATCGTCGACCAGATCAAGGAGCTGCTCGACACGCGCGTACGTCCGGCGGTGGCGCAGGACGGCGGCGACATCGTGTTCCGCGGCTTCGAGAAGGGCGTCGTTTATCTCCACATGCAGGGCTCATGCTCGGGCTGCCCGAGCTCGACCGCGACCTTGAAGATGGGCATCGAGAACATGCTCAAGCACTACGTGCCCGAGGTCACCGAGGTGCGCCCCGTCGCTTAGCGCGGCAGGGGCGCAAGCCCCGCGAAAAAGCAAGTCACGGTTAGTAAGGGCCGCGTTAGAGCTTTCGCGGACATCGCGGGGGCTGCGCCCCCTGCGGCGCGGCAAGCCGCGTGACTCCCGCTGCAGGGTCTGAGCACAATGCGGCGGTGACGGGCGGGCGGGGCAAGCAGAAAGCGGCAAGAGCCGCACCACTCAATCGCCGATCGCGTGGGGTGTCCGAGGATGCCGCCGCGGCGCCGCGCCCGCTGTGGCGCGTCACGCTCGGCGTCATCTGTCTCAATGCGGCGTTCGCCGGCCTGATCGCGCTCGCGGCGCACCCGCCGCAGCGCTCGCCCCAGGTGCGCCTCGCGTTGCCGCCCGATCCGTCGGCGCTTGCGGCGGCGTCCGAGGTGCACGTCGCGCGCGCGGCAGCCGAACGCGCCCCGCCGGCGCCGCCGCGCGAGCCGCCGGTGGCGCGCGGCGTCACGGTGACGATCCGCCCGCCGGCACCGCGCGTACCCGACATCGCGATGCTCGCCGACGGTGCCGGGAACGCCCGGCCGCGCGCCGCCACCGCGGTCGATCGCATCGGCGTGGCGCCGCCGCGGCGCGCGCCGCCGATCGGCTGAGCCCGAGCGCGGTGGCGCTGAGCGCGGTGCGCGACGAGACCGGCTGGTCGGCGCGGCTGCCGGCGTGGTCGAGCGAGCCGGCGCGCCCGGAGCTGCTCCCGGCAGCGCGGCCGTCGCCCGCGGTGCTGCTCGCCCGCTGGGTGCCCGACAGCGGTCCGGCGCTGGCGCCGACCGGCGAGCTCAAGAGCCAATTCGTGCGCCTGGTGTTGCCCCTGGTCATGCAGGTCAACGAAGAGATCCTGCGCCGCCGCGAGCGCGTCGTCGCGCTGGCCCCCGACATCGACGCCGCGCGCGAGTTGTCGGAGGCCGATGCCGCCTTTGTCGCCGACGTGTTGCAGGAGACCCGGCTCGACGCTTGGGATGCCAACGAGCTGCTGCTGCGGCTCGACGCCGTGCCGCTGTCATTGGCGTTGGCGCAGGCGGCGCAGGAGAGCGGCTGGGGCCGCTCGCGGCCGGCGCGCGAAGACAACGCGCTGTTCGGCCAGATGATGTTCATGCCGGCGATGCGGCCGCAGGTCCAGGCGTTCGGCGATCTCCTGGAAACCGTCAACGCCTACGCGCGCAACCTCAACAGCCACCGCGCTTATGCCGAGTTCCGGCAGCGTCGCGCGGCGCTGCGCGCCAAGGGCGACATGCTCGACGGCCAGGCGCTGGTCGCGTTCATCCAGCGCTACTCGGAACGCGGTCCGCTCTACGTCGCCGCAATCCGCCAGCTGATGCGCATCAACAATCTGTCGATGCTCGACGCCACGATGCTCGATGCCGCGCTCGACGGTGCGGCGCCGATGCTCGATGTCGGCACGCTCGATCGCATGTTCGCGACCGATCCGCTGGCCGCCGAGGCGACGGCTCAGGGAATGGACAACTGAAGGCCGAACCAGCGCCACCGTCCGTCGCTGGTCGGTAGCGTGCAGTTGATGCGGGTGCGCCCAGGCAGCAGCTTCTCGTCCAGGCGGACCTCGATGCGCCGACCGCCGAGCTGCTCGACGCGGGCACGACCGAGCCCCGAGGCGAAGCACGCGAGCTGGTCGAGGTCGCCCATCGCCGGATCAATCGTGAAACCGACGTGCGGCGGGTTCTCGGTGCGCACGGCCTCGGTGGGCGAGACCTCCGAGACCACCAGCGGCAGCGCGTCGGCCGACAGCCGGAAGCGCTCGATCGATCCGAAAGCGTCGGCCAGCGGAAAGCGCGGCAGCTGGAAACGGTCGGCCTGCGAATGCGCGACGCCTGAGTGAATGCCGAACGCGGCATCGAAGCGCATGCCCGCGACCATGTCGCGCAACGCCGTCGTGGCTTCGCCGTAGGGATAGGCGAACAGCTTCGGTGCGTCGCCGAGCATGGCGCGCAGCTGATCCTGAGCACGCAGGATCTGGCCGATGTTGTAGGCGCGATCTTGGTCGATCATGCGCACGTAGCCCGCGGTCTGGTTGCCGATCGTGACGCCGGAAGCGGCGAGCTCGCGCAGCTGCGCCCAGCTCATGCGCGAGCCCGTATCGAGCGTCTCGCTCGACACGAATACGGTGAACGGCAGCCCGGCGGCGCGCAGGCGCGGCCACGCCGTGGTGTAGACCGAGACGTGGGCGTCGTCGATCGTAATGCCGACCGCATGGTCGGGCAGCGCCTTGCCGTCGCGCAGCGCGGCGACGATCTCGCCGACCGGCAGCACAGCGTAGCCGCCGCGCCGGAGTTCGCGCAGATGCGCCTCGAACTGCTCGACCGCGATCGTGTTCGACGGATCGCCATCGTCGCCGAAGCGCTGGTAGGCGAAGATCACGGCCGAGGCCGCCGGTTCGGCTGCGCCGGCCGGCGCCGGCGCCCCGGCCAGCAGCACGGCGAGCGCGGCCAGTCGGCGGCGCCAACCGACCGTGGTGTGGCGGCGCTCAGTCATCCATCATCCGCCGAGGCAGCGCCCGGTCGCTGTAGAGCGGATAGCGGCGCGCATCGAACAGTTGGTAATGCCACCACTCCTTCATGTAAAAGTCCCAGCCCGCCGCACTCATGAGACCGAGCAGCATGAAGCGATTGCGTTGCACCTGTGCCGACACGCCGGGATGGTCGTGATGTGCGCGCGGGCTGAACTCGTCGAACGGCGTGCCCATGTCGAGCGGCGCACCCAGGCGGTCGATCAGGCTGAGGTCGACCGCGACGCCGCGCGAATGCGGCGAGCCGCGGCGCGGATCGGCCAGGAAGGTCGGATCGGGGCGGTGGTTCCACAGCCGCCATTGCGCCTCGGTCGGCCGAAAGGCATCGAAGATGCGCAATCGGAGATCGAGCTTGCGCGCGAACGCCACGGCGCGCGCCAGCGCCGCGGCGGCGTCGCGGTGCAAGTAGCACAGCGGCCGCGCGTAGACCGGCCGGCCGGTCAGGTTGTCCGGCGTGGCGTAGGCCAGCCGGATCTCGACGTCGAACTCCGCCTCGGTGACCGCGACCAAGGCCATGCGACCCTCTCCGCTGTGGCGATCGCGCAGTCATATCCCAGCTCGCCGGCGCGACGGTAGCGGCTCGGCGATGGCGCGCGCATGACCGCCTCTTCATCCGCCTTGCTGGCCATCGACGCCAGCGGTCCCGGCTGCTCGGTCGCGCTGTGGCACGGGGGCGGCATGTGCGCGGCGCGCCGGGTCGTGCTCCAGCGCGGCCACGCAGCCGCGTTGATGCCCTTGGTGCGCGATACAATGGCCGATGCCAGGCTCGGCTGGAGCGCGGTCGCGGCGGTCGCGGTGACGGTCGGCCCCGGG
>JACQAI010000217.1 GCA_016195115.1 Pseudomonadota bacterium | reverse complement strand
GTCCAGGCGGGCCTCGCTGGGCGCGGTGGGCGGCAGCATGGGACAGCCGCCCGGCGCAGGCAAGGCGCCCCGGAGGTCACACCCCGGTCGGCGTGAACTCTTCGGCGAAGACGCGGTCGGGCGGCATGCCGTGCGCGGCGAGCCAAGCCCGCGCGGCGGCGATCATCGGCGGCGGGCCGCACAGATAGGCGTCGGGTGCCGCCGTGACGTCGGCGGGCTGCAGCAGGTTGGTGACGACGCCGCGCATGCCGGTCCAATCGGCGTCGGGATGCATGATCGCGACGCGGCGCTCGAGGCCCGGCAGGGTTTCGGACAAGCGCTCGAGCACGTCGAGCCCGAACAGGTCGCGCTGCGCGGTGACGCCGAAGCACAAGGTGATGCGTCGGCGCGAGGCGCCACGCGCTGCCAGCTGGCGCAGCATCGCGAGCATCGGCGCCAGCCCGGTACCGCCGGCGATCATCAGCATCGGCGCGTCGCGCTCGCGCCGGTAGAACACGCCGTGCGGGCCCTTGAGCGCGATCACGGTGCCGGGCGCCGGCCCCGCGCGCAGGAACTCCGACATCGCGCCGCCGTCGAGCAGCCGCACCAGGAACTCGAGCGCGTCCGGCTCCTCGGGCGGGTTCGCCATCGAGTAGGCGCGTTGCTCGGTCGTGCCCGGCACGGTCAGGTTGACGTACTGGCCCGCGTAGAAGCCGAGCTTGGCGTTGCGCATCAGCTTGCCGCGCAGTGCAACAGCACTGCCGCACAGCCGCTCGACCGCGGTCACCGCCAGGTACGCGGTCCTGACCGGCAGCAGCGAGGCGCGGCTGTATGGCAGCTCGACCACGAGGTCGCCGCGCGGCTGGGCGACGCAGCACAACGCCCCCCCGGCGGCTTGATCCTCATCGGTCAGCGAGACCTCCACCCCGTCGGCATAGGCGACCGCGCCGCGCCGCACGGTGCCGCGACAGGTCTGGCATTCGCCGCTTTCGCAGTCGGACGCCAGTTCCAGGCCGGCTCGGCGCGCCGCCGCGAGTACGCTCTCGTCGCTTTTCGCCGCGAGCGTGAAGCGCTCGCCGTCCGAGAAGATCAGCTCGATGCTCGGCATGAGCCCCCGGTCAGGTCTTGGCGCTGATCATACGGCCGAGCGGCCGGCCGCCGAAGAGGTGCACGTGGAAATGCGGCACCTCCTGGTTGGCATCGCTGCCGTGGTTGGCCAGCATGCGATAGCCTCCGGTCGCGACGCCGAGCTGGCGCCCCAGCTTCGAGATCGCGCGCATGAAGGCGGCGAGCTCGGCGTCCGAGGCGTTGGCGCCGAAATCGTCGCTCGACACGTAGGCGCCCTTGGGGATCACGAGCACGTGCACCGGGGTCTGCGGCTTGATGTCGTGGAAGGCCAGCACGTGCGCGTCCTCGTAGGCCTTCTTGCACGGGATTTCGCCGCGCAGGATCTTGGCGAACACGTTGTTGGGATCGTAGGCCATCTCACGCTCCCTTGTCGTCATGGCGCTGGTGACCAGAGGTGCCTTCGCGGCGCCCCAGCTCGGCCCACACCTCGCCGGGGGTCACGCCAGCGTCGGCCCACAGCACCAGCAGGTGATAGAGCAGGTCGGTGCTCTCGGCGACGATGCGCTTCTTGTCGGCACGCACCGCCTCGATCACCAGCTCGACCGCCTCCTCGCCCAATTTTTGCGCGATCTTGGGCGTGCCCCGGCTGAACAGCTTCGCGGTGTACGACTCGGTCGGATCGGCACCCTTGCGCGCCGCGATCACGCCGTACAACCGGTCCATCACCTCGCTCGTCACGGCATTCATCAGCTCATCCTCCATCAACCCCTCCCCCGCGCGCTGCGTGAGGGAGGGTAGGGTGGTGGCCGCACCGTTGCCGCGCGGACCGCCGCCGGACTCGTGTCCGCGCCCTCGCCCCCACCCTACCCTCCCCCATGCGCTTCGCGCACGGGGGAGGAATAAACGATGGCAATCACCCCACGTCGCGGATGGGGACGCCGGCGGCCTTCATCCGCGCCTTGGCTTGGGCGATGGTGAACAGGCCGAAATGGAAGATCGAGGCCGCGAGCACCGCCGAAGCGCCGCCGTCGCGGATGCCTTCGACCAGATGATCGAGCGTGCCGACGCCGCCCGAGGCAATCACCGGCACCGGCACGGCGTCCGAGACCGCGCGCGTCAAGGCGATGTCGAAGCCGGTGCGCGTGCCGTCGCGGTCCATCGAGGTCAGCAGGATCTCGCCGGCGCCCGCGGCGGCCATGCGGCGCGCCCAGTCGACGGTATCGAGGCCGGTCGGCGTGCGGCCGCCATGGGTGAACACCTCCCAGCGTCCGGGGCCGCTCTGCTTGGCGTCGATCGCGACGACGATGCATTGGCTGCCGAATTTCTGCGCCGCCTCGGCAACCAGCGCCGGCCGGTTGACCGCCGCCGTGTTGATCGACGCCTTGTCGGCGCCGGCGAGCAGCAGCTTGCGCACGTCCTCGACCTGGCGCACGCCGCCGCCGACCGTGAGCGGCATGAAGCAGGCGCGCGCGGTGCGCGCGACGATGTCGTAGAGCGTGGCGCGGTCGTCGGACGAGGCCGTGATGTCGAGGAACGTCAGCTCGTCGGCGCCGGCAGCATCGTAGATTTGCGCCTGCTCGACCGGATCGCCGGCATCGACCAGGTCAACGAAGTTGATGCCCTTGACGACCCGGCCATCCTTGACGTCGAGGCACGGGATGATGCGCGCCTTCAGCATCGCATCACTCCTTGAGCAGCTTCACGGCCGCCGCCGCATCGATGCGCCCGTCGTAGAGTGCGCGGCCGCAGATCACGCCCTCGATGCCGGCGCTGGCCTCGATCTTGAGCGCGCGCAGATCGTCGAGCGAGGCGACGCCGCCCGAGGCGATCACCGGCGTCGTCAGGGCCCAGGCGAGCTCGACCGTGGCCTCGACGTTGACCCCGGTCATCGCGCCGTCGCGGTTGATGTCGGTGTAGATGATCGCCGCCGCACCGGCGTCCTCGAGCCGAAGGCCGAGCTCGATCGCGCGCACCGTCGAGGTCGTGGTCCAGCCTTCGATCGCGACGAAGCCGTCGCGCGCATCGATGCCGATCGCGATGCGTTTGGGATGGCGGCGGCAGGCCTCGCGCACCAACTCGGGATTGCGCAGCGCCGCGGTGCCGAGGATGGCACGCGTGATGCCGGCACCGAGCCAGGCGTCGATGGTGCCAAGGTCGCGCAGACCGCCGCCGAGCTGCACCGGAATCGCAATCGCTTTCAAGATCGCCTCGATCGCGGCCTGGTTGACCGGCCGACCGGCGGTCGCGCCATCGAGGTCGACGACGTGCAGCCACTCGCAGCCCTTGTCCGCGAAGGCGCGCGCCTGCGCCGCCGGATCCTTGTTGAACACCGTCGCCTTGGTCATCTCGCCGCGCAGCAGGCGCACGCACTCGCCGTCCTTCAGGTCGATGGCGGGGTAGAGGATCATCGGGCTAACCGCGCCGCCGGTCCACGTCACAGCTCCTTGGTATAGAAGTGGCCGGCGACGTATTTGCCGTCGACCAGGGCGTAGCGCGGGTGCGTGCCGAAGCGCACGAACCCGCGCGTCTCGTACATCGCGATCGCCGGCGACTGGCTGGCGCGCACGTCGAGATTGAGCACGCGGTAGCCGGCGGCGCGCGCGGCATCCTCGACCGCTGCGGTGAGGCCGCGCGCCAGCCCATGACCGCGCGCCCACGGCGCCACGAAGTGCCCGGTGAGCGTCGCGGCGTGGCCCTGGGCCTCGTTGTTGCGCGGCGGCCGCACGAACTGCGCGGCGCCGGCGATCACGCCGTCGAGCCGGCCGACGAACAGCTGCCGCTCGGGCACCAGCAGCACGCCCCGCCAGTAGGCCTCGAAGACGTGGCGCGGCGGTGCCTTGAGCCAGCCGAAGCCGCCACCATCGACGATCGCGGCTTCCGCGGCGTCGCAGATGTCGTTGATGTCCGAGCCGTCGAACGCGGTCAGCTGCTCGACCACGATCTTCGCGGCGGGCGGGGGCGGGGGCGTGCCTACGGTTGCCATCTCAGGGTCGCCATTTCAGGAAGTTCGCGATCAGACGCAGGCCGACGGCCTGGCTCTTCTCCGGGTGGAACTGGGTGCCGACCAGATTGGCGCGCGCCACCATCGCGGTGACCGGGCCGCCGTAATCGGCGTGCGCCAGGCAATCCCCCGGCGACGCCGGCACGAATTCATAGGAGTGCACGAAATAGACGTGGTCGCCGGTGCGCACCCCGGCGAGCACCGGATGCGTCGGTTGATCGACGATCAGGTCATTCCAGCCCATGTGCGGAATCTTGAGCGTCTTGTCGCTCAACTCCAAGGGCTCGACCACGCCGTCGATCCAGCCGAGACCGGCGTGGGTGCCGTGCTCGTGGCCCTCGCGCGCCAACAACTGCATGCCGACGCAGATGCCGAAGAACGGGCGGCCTCGCGCGATCACGGCCTCCTGCAGCGCCGCCTCCAATCCGGGCACCGCGGCGAGGCCGCGCCGGCATTCGGAGAACGCACCCTGACCGGGCAGCACGATGTGGCTGGCGTCGGCGATCACGGCCGGATCGGCGGTGACGGTGACCGTCGCCGCGAGCCCGAGCTCGTGCGCCGCCCGCTCGACCGCCTTGGCCGCCGACGTCAGATTGCCGGACCCGTAGTCGATGACCGCGATGCTCACGCGTAGGATCCTAAAGCGTGCCCTTGGTCGACGGCACCGCGGCGGCGCTGCGCGGGTCGATCGTGATCGCCTGGCGCAGCGCGCGGGCCAAACCCTTGAAGCACGATTCGACGATATGGTGGTTGTTCTCGCCGTACAGGTTCTCGATGTGCAGCGTGACGCCGGCCTGCTGCGCGAACGCCTGGAACCACTCCTTGAACAGCTCGGTGTCCATGGTGCCGAGCTTGGGCTTCGAGAACGTCACCTTCCAGATCAGGTAGGGCCGGTTCGACACGTCGAGCGCGACCCGGGTCAAGGTCTCGTCCATCGGGATCATGGCCGCGCCGTAGCGCACGATGCCGAGGCGCTCGCCGAGCGCCTGATTGACCGCGGTGCCGATGGCGATGCCGGTGTCCTCGGTGGTGTGGTGGAAGTCGATGTGGAGGTCGCCCTTGGCCCGCACGGTCAAGTCGATCAGGCTGTGGCGCGACAGCTGCTCGAGCATGTGGTCGAGAAACCCGATGCCGGTCTTGACGTCATAAACGCCGCTGCCGTCGAGATTGAGGGCGACCTCGATCTCGGTTTCCTTGGTTTTCCGGCGGATTTCGGCCGTGCGCATGGGGTTATCCACAAGGCAAGCTTGTAGCGGAATCGGCCCCGGCGGGGAAGCCGGCGGCTTGACCGTCCCGCCGGCGGGCCCCAAATGCTGGCGGGCGCCGCCCCATAGGGGCGCCGGCTCCAGGGAAATCGACGCCCATGAGTGAGCAACGCGACCCGACCTGGCACGGCACGACGGTGTTGTGCGTGCGCAAGGCCGGCCAGGTGGTGATCGCCGGCGACGGCCAGGTGTCGTTCGGCAACACGGTGATGAAGTCCAACGCGCGCAAGGTACGCCGGCTGGCCGGCGGCGAGGTGATCGCCGGGTTCGCGGGCGCCACCGCCGACGCCTTCACCCTGTTCGAGCGCCTCGAGGCCAAGCTCGAGCAGTACCCCCAACAGCTGACCCGCGCCTGCGTCGAGCTCGCCAAGGACTGGCGCACCGACCGCTATCTGCGCCGGCTCGAGGCCATGATGGCGGTTGCCGACCGTTCGGTCTCGCTGCTGCTGTCGGGCACCGGCGACGTGCTGGAGCCCGAGGACGGCTTGATCGGCATCGGCTCGGGCGGCAGCTTCGCGCTCGCGGCGGCGCGCGCGCTCGCCGATGTCGAGGGGCTCGACGCCGAGGCGATCGCGCGCAAGGCGATGAAGATCGCCGCCGGCATCTGCATCTACACCAACGAGACCGTCACGGTCGAAAGCCTCTAGGAGCCCGTCTTGACCGCCCCCGATCACGGCCCGCCGCGCAGCCCGGACTTCAAGGAGATGGTCGCGTTCAGCCCGCGCGAGATCGTCTCGGAGCTCGACCGCTTCATCATCGGTCAGAACGACGCCAAGCGCGCGGTCGCGATCGCGCTGCGCAATCGCTGGCGCCGCTTGCAGCTGAGCGACGAGATGCGCGAGGAGGTGCTGCCCAAGAACATCCTCATGATCGGCCCGACCGGAGTCGGCAAGACGGAGATCGCGCGGAGATTGGCCCGACTTGCAGATGCTCCGTTCCTCAAGGTCGAGGCGACCAAGTTCACCGAGGTCGGCTATGTCGGGCGCGACGTCGACCAGATCATCCGCGACCTCGTCGAGGTCGGTATCTCGATGACGAGAGAGCGGCTCCGCAAGTCGGTGGTCGCCAAGGCCGAGCTCGCCGCCGAGGAGCGCGTGCTCGATGCCCTGGTCGGCACCTCGGCGAGCCCGGAGACGCGCCAGAAGTTCCGCAAGCTGCTGCGCGAGGGCACGCTCGCCGACCGCGAGATCGAGATCGAGCGCTCAATCTCCAGGACATGCTCGGCAAGGCGCTGGGCGGCAGCCGCACCAAGCCGCGGAAGCTGTCGGTCGCCGACAGCTACGAACTCCTGATGGCCGAGGAGAGCGACAAGCTGCTCGACCAGGAGCGCGTCGTGAAGGATGCGATCCGCGCGGTCGAGCAGAACGGCATCGTGTTCCTCGACGAGATCGACAAGATCTCCGGCCGCTCCGAGCGCATCGGCGGGGCCGACGTCAGCCGCGAGGGCGTGCAGCGCGATCTGCTGCCGCTGATCGAAGGCACGACCGTCCCGACCAAACACGGCACGGTCAAGACCGACCACATCCTGTTCATCGCATCGGGCGCCTTCCACCTCGCCAAGCCGTCCGATCTCTTGCCCGAGCTGCAGGGTCGGCTGCCGATCCGGGTCGAGCTCAAGGCGCTGACCCGCGACGATCTGCGCCGCATCCTGACCGAGCCCGAATCGAGCCTGATCAAGCAGTACAAGGCGCTGCTCGCGACCGAGCAGGTGACGCTCGACTTCACCGAGGACGCGATCGACGCGCTGGCGTCGCTCGCCGCCGAGATCAACGCCAGCGTCGAGAACATCGGGGCGCGCCGTCTCCACACCGTCATGGAACGGCTGCTCGAGGAGATCAGCTTCACGGCGCCCGACAAGGCCGGCGCCAAGATCACGATCGACGCCGCCTACGTGCAGAGTCAGGTCGCACCGCTGGCCAAGAACGCCGATCTGTCGAAATTCATCCTCTGATGCCGACCTTGCTGCTGACCGGCTTCGAACCGTTCGACGGCGGCACGGTCAATCCGTCGGGCGAGGTCGCCCGCCGGCTCGATGGCGCGCGCATCGCCGCCGCCACCGTGGTCGGACGCGTGCTGCCAGTGTCGTTCGAACGGCTGCCGGCGCTAATCGGCGAGCTGGTCGACCGCGGCGCTCCCGACGCCATGCTCGGCATGGGTCTCGCCGCCGCCGAGCCGATGATCCGGCTCGAACAGTTCGCGATCAACCGCGCACACAGCGAGCGCGCCGACAACGACGGGCTGGCACCCGACGATCGACCGCTCGATGCCGTGGGCCCGGCGGCGCGCATCGCGACCTTGCCGCTTGGGCCCGTGGTCGCCCGGCTGCGCGCTGCCGGCATCCCGGCGCGCCTGTCGTTCCACGCCGGCACGCACTGCTGCAATCTGTGGCTTTACCACGCGCTGGCCGCGCTCGAGCGTCGCGACCGGCGCATCCCGTGCGCCTTCATTCATCTGCCGTGCCTGCCCGAGCAGGCGCTGGCCACCCCGACCGCGAGCATGCCGCTCGACCTGATGGTCGAAGCGGTCCGCCTGGTCGCGGCAAACGCGATCGACCAGGCCTAGCGCGGCAGGGCGCGCAGCCCCCGCGAGCGCCGTCAGCTGGGCTTGGGCCGGCCGAAACTGTCCAGCAGCAGACGAACCTGCTCGACCGAGAACGGCTTGAGGAGCAGGCCCATGCCGGTCAGCGCGTCGGGCAAGCGCGCCAAGCCGGTCATGACGATGACGTTGTCGGACCGCTCGGCAGCGCGCCGCGCCACCTCGACGCCGGTTGGACCCTTACCCAGGTTGAGGTCGACGAACGCGACCGCCCAGCGCTGATCGGTGTCGAACAACGTGTAGGCATCGCTATCACTGTGGACCAGGTGCGTGACCGCGTAGCCGCAACCCTCGACCATGTCCTTCAGGATCTGGCCGACGCTGGCATCATCGTCGACGATCAACGCGGCTCCGCGCCGCTGCGGCATTGAACTGCCCCCCGACGATGCGCCGCCAAACGGCAGGTCCAGGAACGCCCATCGCCACCGCCCAAGCTAGCCATCTCAACCTATGGTTCTTTAACCAGAGCGTCTAGGATTTTTGTCGGCAGCCGCGCGGACTCGGTGTTCGCGTGCTCGGTGAGGCGACGATTCAGCGCGGCCGCGCGGGATTGCCGGTGGCGCACCGCGCCGGGTTGCTGGCGCCGCTTGCCTGACGCCGATTATGCTGCCGGGAATCGTTCGACCTTGAGGCTGGAGGCTTGGCCGTGACCGTCATCCCCGCGACCTGCCCGTCCCGCGCCGCGTGATGGCGCGCACCGCCGACCTGTTCGATCCGTCGTTCAAAGCCGAGCCCTATTGGTGGGACGCCTGGCGACCGCAGCCCTTGCCCGTGCCCCAGCTGCCGGCCAAGACCGCCGTCACGATCATTGGCGGCGGCTATGCCGGGCTGTCGGCGGCACTCGAGCTCGCGCGCAACAACGTCGAGGCGGTCGTGCTCGAGGCCAACGATTTCGGCTTCGGCGCCAGCACGCGCAACGGCGGCATGGTGAGCGGCGGCGTGACCCTGGGCAAAAGCCTCGGCGGCAAGCGCACGGCCGGCGATGCCGCCGCGCGCGAAGCCCTGATGTCCGACCTGATCGGCGATGCCGGGGCGTCGTTCTACCACCTCGAGGACGTCCTCAAGCGCGAGAACATCGCCTGTCACTACACGCGCAGCGGCCGCTTCACCGGCGCCTGGACGCGCCGCCACTACGATGCGCTCGCCGGCCGGCTGGCGCTGCTCAACGGCGTCGCCCAGGTCGGCGCCAGCATGCTGCCGCGCGACCGCCAGCGCGAAGCGATCGCCAGCGACTTCTATCAGGGCGGCATGCTGATCGAGCGTGCCGGCCAGCTGCATCCGGCGCTCTACTACAAGGGCCTGCTCGACGTCTGCCGCGGCCGCGCCATTACGCTGTCGCCGCAGACCCGGGTCGTGCGCGTCGCCGGCACACAAGGCGCCTTCACGGTCACGACCAATCGCGGTGTCCTCGCCGCCCGCGAGGTCGTGGTCGCGAGCAACGGCTACACCGGTGACGCCACGCCCAAGCTCAAGCGCAAGATCATCCCGGTCGCCAGCCACATCATCGCGACGGTGCCGCTCGACCCGGCGCTGGCACGCAGCCTGATCCCCCACAACCGGGCGATCAGCGATACCCAGCGCATCCTGTGCTACTACCGGATGTCGCCCGACGGCACCCGCATGGTGTTCGGCGGCCGTGCACGCTTCACCCAGGTGTCGCCCGAGATCAGCGCGCCGATCCTCTACCGCTACATGACCCAGCGCTTCCCACAACTCGGCGGCGTCAAGCTGACCCACGCCTGGACCGGCAACGTCGCCTTCACCTTCGACTTCATGCCGCACATGGGGCGCGAGGACGGGTTGCACTACGCGCTCGGGTGCAACGGCAGCGGCGTCGCGATGATGAGCTACCTGGGCCACCAGGTGGCGCGCAAGATCGTCGGCGGCGGCAACCGGGTGTCGGCGTTCGAGGACATCGACTTCCCGGGCCACGCCGGCTACGCGGGCAATCCCTGGTTCCTGCCGCTGGTCGGCGGCTATTACAGGATGCGCGACCGGCTCGACCGCATGCTCGATCGCTAGGCCGGGTCGGGCCGCGATGCTCGACGCATCCCGCCGCACGGCGTTGGGCGTGCTTGCGGTCTGCTTCACGCTCGGCCTGGCGGGACGCGGGCTCGGCGAGACCTTCGTCGTGTTTTTGCTGCCGCTGGCTCAGAGCTTCGGCTGGGACCGCGCCGCGGTGGCGTCGATCTATTCGGTGGCGATGCTCGGCAACGGGCTGGCCGGGCCGTTCGTCGGCCGGCTGTTCGACCGCTCCGGCCCGCGCACCGTCTATCTGACCGGTCTGATCCTGATGGGTGCGGCGCTGTCGCTGGCGCCCCATGCCGAAGCACTGTGGCAGTTTCAGCTCTGCCTGGGGCTGGCCATGGGCATCGCCACCACCTGTCTCGGCAACGTGCCCAACTCGGCGCTGGTCGCGCGTTGGTTCAAGACGCGCCTCGCCGGCGCCATGAGCCTGGTCTACTCGGCGTTCGGCGTCGGCATCCTGACCTTGGTGCCGCTGGCGCAGTACCTGAACCAGACGCTGGGTTGGCGCGGCGCCTACCAGTGGCTGGGCGGCGCCGTGCTGGTGGCCGCGCTGCCGATCGCGCTGCTGCCGTGGCGGCGTATTCAGGCCGGCCGCGCCGATCTCGCGCCACGCGTCGGCGCCGGCCACGGCGTCGAGGGCCTGACAGTGGCGCACGCCCTGCGCCATTCCGGTTTCTGGGGCCTGTTCGCGGTGTTCTGGTTCACCTCGGTCGGCATGTTCACGATCGTCGTCCAGGTTGTCGCCTATCTGGTCGAGATCGGCTTCCCGCCCATGCAGGCGGCCGCGGCCTGGGGCTTCAGCGGCATCCTGCTGCCGCTCGGCATGCTCGCGGTCGGTTGGCTCGATGGCGTGATCGGGCGGCGCGCCTCGGTGCTGTTCGCCTACGGCGTCACGATGCTCGGCATGGTGCTGCTCTGGCTGCTCGGCCACTTCCCCAATGTCTGGCTGCTCGGCGCCTTCATCGTCTGCTTCGGCGGCACGCTCGGCTCGCGCGGCCCGCTGATCTCGGCGATCGCGATGCGGCTGTTCCAGGGTGGCGACGTTGCGACCATCTTCGGCATGATCACGATCGCCAGCGGTCTCGGCGCCGCGCTCGGCTCGTGGATCAGCGGCCTGCTGCACGATTGGACCGGCAGCTACGACGCCGGGATCGCATTCGCGCTCGTCAACATCGTCTGCGGCGTCCTGCCGTTCCTCCTCGTGCCAGCGCTCAAGCGCTGACGAACATGAAATTCCGCGCGCAATTGACCACTCGGTAAGATTTTCGTGGCTCTCTATGCGTCATGATTCCGATTACAGCGACGCTGCATGTCGAGGCCTCGGCCGATTGGATCTGGGCCTTGATCACCCATTTCGCCAAATACGCGGATTGGAACCGACTGGTCCCGCGGATCGAAGGTGAGCCGCAGTTGAATAGACGGCTCCGCCTCACGCTCGCCGCCGCAGGTCGTCGGCCGATCGCGCTCAAAGCGCGGGTATTGGTCGCCGCGCGAAACCGCGAATTGCGCTGGCAGGCGCGCAGCCGCTGGCCCGGCCTGCTCAAGGTCGAGCACGGACTCCGCATCGAGCAGCGCGCCGGCAATTGTCGCTTGCACCATGGTCTGTCGTGCATCGGCTGGCTGGCGTCCGAGCGCTTGATCGCCGCCCTGCGCGACTCGTTCGAGGCGACCAACGCGTCAGTCCTGGCGCAGACTGAGGCGATCGCCGGCGCGCCGCCGGCGACCGAGGTCGCGGTGCCGATCGTGGTCGCCGCCGCCAATGCGCCGGCGCGCATCGCCGCGATCCGCGACCTGGTCGCTGGGCGCTAATCCCCGACGCGCGTGCGGTAGTGGTAGCGATAGAGCTCGGTGGTAAAGCCGAGGCCGTCATACATCGCGAGCGCCGCCCGGTTCACCGTGTCGACCGGTAGATAGGCGTACCCCGCGCCCTGCTGCTTCGCCCACGCCAGCAGCGCGACCATGATGCGCCGTGACAAGCCGCGCCGCCGCTTGGCCGGGTCGGTGGCGACCGCATTGAAGTAGACGAAGCGATCCTGCAGCACCGCGGCGGCAACCGCGGCGATCGCGCCGGCGTCGCGGATCGACCCGAACATGGTCGGATGGCGCGTCGCGGCGACGATCGCGCGATGCGCCGCGACGCGCACCGGCGTCAGGCGGTTGAACGCGGCCAGGCCGTCCAGCCAGGCGCTCGACAAGTCGGCTTCCAGGATGACGGCGCCTTCCAGCGGCTCGGAGAAGCGCGCCAGATCGGCCAGCAACACGCTGCTTTCGTCCGCGCTGACGTAGCCGCGCGCGACCAGCGCGGCGTCGAGCGCGGGATCCGCGGTGCCGCCGGCGATGTGGAACACGATCGGCAGTCCGGCCTCGCGATAGGCCTGCTCGCACGCCGCGATCTTGTGGTCGAACGGCAGCTGCCCGGTACGCATTGGCCACACCGAGTTGGCGCGCCGCGTGTGGCCGTGGCCGAAGCGCAGTATCCAACCGTCGTAGTCGCGCTCGATCGGCGCTGGCCAGGCGCTGAACGCAAGGCGTTCGACCTCGGCCGCTGAAACCCCGGCGTTCAGCGCCAGGGCGTCAGCTCCAGGAGGGGCGCCAGTCGGTGATCGCCGGCGAGATGTCGGACTCGGACTTCGGCGCTTCGCTGGCCGCGGGTGCTGCCGGCGCGGGCGCCGTAGGCGTCGGGTTCCACCACGCCGCCGGCGCCGGTTGCGCGACCGGCGCGGCCGCCGGCGGGGTCACGGCGCGCGCCCTCGCGACGGCCGGCTTGCGCGCGACAACGCGCTTCGCGGCCTTCTTGGACGCGGTCTTCTTGGGCGCGGCACGCTTGGGCGCGACGCGACGCTTGGCGGCGGCGCGCTTCACGCGCGCCTTGGTCTTGCTCGTCTTGGCGGTCTTGCGGGTCGCCACGCGCCGGGTCGTCGCAGCGCGCCGCTTGGCCGTCCGCTTCACGGCGCGCTTTGCGGTCTTGGCGGATTTTTTTACCGCTTTGGCCTTGGCGCGCGGCTTCGCTTTCTTCTTTGCCCCGGACGATTTCCGGCGTCTGGTCGCTCTCGCCATGGGCCCCTCCCCGTTCCGATGCGCAGCCTCGCGCCAATCCAAGCGCATTCCGCGCTCGGAACAAAGCGAATTCCTCGCGCCGCGCCGAACAGTCGACGGCTTGACGAATGCGCGGGCGGCGTGCTGGATCGCTCGAAGGGATCGTGAGGGAGGACGACACGATGGCTCGCTCAGCCGCCGCGCTGCTCGCCGAAACGCTCGACACCCACGGCGTCGACCTCATCTATTGCGTGCCCGGCGAGAGCTACCTCGCCGCCATGGGGCGGTCATTCGGCGCGCTCGGGCTGACCATCGATAACGACGGCGACGTCGAGCGGGTGGTCGAGCAAGCCATGACGACCGACCAACCGGTCGTGGTCGACGTGCGCGCGAGCCTCAACTACCTGACCGCGTGGCGCAAGCTCGACGAGATGCCGGCCTACGCGACGGCGCGTGCGTGACGTGAGCGCCGCCGACCTTGCTCGCGCGGCTGGGTTGGCGGGCGGCGGCGGCGCGAGCGAACCGGCCCCGCAGATCGCCATCGCGGGCGTCACGCACATCTACCGCCCGCCGCGCGGGCGGGAGGTGCTGGCGCTCGACGGCATCTCGCTCGAGGTCCGGCACCGTGAGTTCGTCGCGCTGCTCGGCCCCTCGGGTTGCGGCAAGTCGACCCTGCTCTATCTGATCGGCGGTTTCCTGCCGATCGAGCGCGGCACCATCGCGGTCGCCGGCAAGCCGGTGACCGGCCCGGGCCGCGATCGCGGCATTACGTTCCAGAACTTCGCGCTGTTCCCCTGGAAGACCGTGCGCGCCAACATCCTCTACGGACTCGAGAAGCTCGGGCTGCCGCCCGCCGAGCGCACCACCCGGGCGCAGGCATTGATCGACCTGGTCGGGCTGCAGGGCTTCGAGGACAGCTATCCGGCGCAGCTCTCGGGCGGCATGAAGCAGCGCACCGCGATCGCCCGCATGCTGGCGCATGAGCCCGACATCCTGCTGATGGACGAGCCGTTCGGCGCGCTCGACGCGCAGACCCGCAGCCTGATGCAGGCGGAGCTGCTCGATATTTGGCGCCGGACGCCGAAAACCGTAGTGTTCGTCACCCACGACGTCCAGGAGGCCGTCTACCTCGCCGAGCGCGTGGTCGTGCTATCGGCGCGTCCCGGACGGGTCAAGGCCGTGGTCGAGACCCGGTTCGATCGCGCCGATCCGGGGCTGCTCAAATCGCCGGCGTTCGTCGACAAGGTCGACGAGATCTGGCATCTGGTGCGCGCCGAGGCGATCGCGGCGCAGCGCGCGTCGGCGCCGTGACGGCCGGGC
>JACQAI010000016.1 GCA_016195115.1 Pseudomonadota bacterium | reverse complement strand
GCGATTTCTGGCACAACCTGCGCCGACTGGGCGATCTTGGTGGCAGCTACTGAGTTAGGGCGCCATCCGCTTCTTGGTGCGGTTGGTCGGCCGCGCCTGCAACGGATCATCCGGCCAGTAGTGCTTCGGATACTGGCCCTTGAGGTCGCGCTTGACGGCGTCGTAGCCGGTCCGCCAGAAGCTCGCGAGATCGCGTGTCACCTGGACGGGGCGCGCCGCCGGCGACAACAGATGGAGCAGCACCGGCACGGCGCCGCCCGCGACCGTCGGCGTCGTCGTCAGGCCGAACATCTCCTGCAGGCGCACCGCCAGCACCGGCACGTCGGCCGTCTCATAGTCGATCGGCACGCGCGAGCCCGACGGCACCACCAGATGGGTCGGCGCCGCGCTGTCGAGCGCCTTGCGCTGTTGCCAGTCGAGCAGCGCGTGCAGCGCCGCGCCGAGATCGACGCCCTTGAGCTGGGCGAGTCGCGTCACGCCGTCGAGGAATGGCGCCAGCCACTGCTCGAGGCCGCCGAGCAGCGCCGCGTCCGAGAGATCGGGCCAGCCGCCTGGCGCGACGGCGAGCCGACGCACGAAACCGACGCGCGCGCGCCACTGCTCGAGCGCCTTGGTCCACGGCAGGCAGGCGAGCCCGGCGGCCCGGATGCCTTCGAGCAGCGCCGCGGCGACCAGCGTGGCCGACGGGCGCGCCAACGGCTCGTCCTTGAGCACCAGCCGGCCGAGCCGGCGCTGGCGGCGCGCCAGCACCGCCCCGGCGGCGGCATCCCAGGCGACGCGCTCGGTGCTCTCGATGCGGTCGCCGAACGCCGCCTCGATGTCGTCGAGCCCAAGCGGCGCGGCATGGAAGATGCGCGCGTCCTGCCGGCCGGCGTCGAGGTCGGCGACCGCCAGGTAGTCGGACGCGGCGAGCGGCTCGGTCGCCGGCAACAGCGCGCCGCGGCCGTTGCTGAGCAGGAACTGTCCGACGCCGTCGCGTCCGGCGCGGCGCTGCGCGATGCGGTCCGGATAGGCGAGCGCGATCAGGAGACCGGCGTGATCGACCGCGACCGCCTGCGCGGCCGGCGCGCCGAGCGTGCGCTGCCATTGCTGCGCCGATTGGCGCGCGCGCTGCAGCGCGCCGCGGTCGACGCTCAGGCCATCGGGCAGCCCGCGCCGGTCGGTCTCGCCGGCGAGCAGCTCGACGCGCACGCGCAAGTCGGCGTCGCGCGCGCCCGGCCGCGCCTTGACGAGATCGCGCTCGGCCAGGATGGCGGCGATCGCCGCGGCGAGCCGGCCGTGGCCGAGCGCGTGGCCCGCGAGCATCATGTGGGCCAGCCGCGGATGGACGCCGAAGCGCGCCATGGCGCGGCCGTGCGCGGTGATCCGGCCGGCGTCGTCGAGCGCGCCCAGTTCGATCAACAAGGTGCGCGCCTGCTCGAACGCGGCGGCGGGCGGCGGATCGAGCCAGGCGAGCGCGGCCGGATCGGCGGTGCCCCAATTGGCCAGCTCGAGCGCCAGCGGCGCCAGATCGGCGGCGAGGATCTCGGGCGGCGTGAACGCCAGCAGCGCGCGCTGCTCGGCCTCGCGCCACAGCCGGTAACAGCGCCCGGGCCCGAGCCGTCCGGCGCGGCCGCGGCGCTGATCGGCCGAGGCCTGCGACACCCGCACGGTCTCGAGCCCGGTCATGCCGGTGCGCGGATCGAAGCGCGGCAGGCGCATCAGACCGCTGTCGATCACCACCGCGACGCCCTCGATCGTCAGGCTCGTCTCGGCGATCGCGGTCGCCAGCACGACGCGCCGGCGGCCGTCCGGGTCGGGCAGGATCGCGACGTCCTGCTCGCGCTGGGGCAGCTCGCCGTAGAGCGGCGCGACCACGACCTCGTCGAGACCGTCGAGGCGCTGCGCAACGCGCCGGATCTCGGCGGCGCCGGGCAGGAACACGAGGATGTCGCCGTCCGCCTCGGCGAGCGCCCGGCGCACCGTCGCGGCGACCGCGTCCTCGAGCTCGCGCGGCGCCGGGCGTTCGAGGTGGATGGTTTCGACCGGGAAGCTGCGGCCCTCGCTGGTCAGCACCGCGGCGTCGCCGAGCAGGCGGGCGACCCGCGCGCCGTCGAGCGTCGCCGACATCGCGATCAGCCGCAGGTCGCGGCGCAGCGCGCCCTGGACCTCGAGGCAGAGCGCCAGGTTGAGGTCGCTGTCGAGGCCGCGCTCGTGGACCTCGTCGAACACCACCAGGCCGATGCCGCCGAGGCCGGGATCGTGCTGCGCCTGGCGCACGAACACGCCGTCGGTCACAACCTCGATTCGGGTCTTCGCCGACACTTTGGTGTCCATACGCATGCGGTAACCGACCGTCTCGCCGACGGTTTCTCCGAGCAGCGCCGCCATCCGCCGCGCCGCTGCGCGGGCCGCCAAACGGCGCGGTTCCAGCACGATCACGCGTTGGCCGCCCAGCCACGGCTGGTTGAGCAACGCCAGCGGCACACGCGTGGTCTTGCCGGCTCCGGGCGGGGCCTGTAAGACCACGTTCACGGAAGTTTCAAGAATGCGTCTCAGCTCGGAAATGAGCGGTTCGATTGGGAGGTCGGTGGGCGCCGTCATGCCCCTCATCCTAACCGGGTCGACGAACGCGCGGATCGAATAGGCGAATCGCCGGCATGACCAGCCCTCCCGCCATCCCGCCGACCGCGTTCTCGATCATGCGCGCCCAAGAGCTTGCGACCGCGACAGCCACCGTGCTGAGCGCCCGCGCGGCAATGATTCGCGTCGCGCTCGCCGACCCGGCCAACGCCAACCATGCCGAGCTGGAGCGCATGGTGGTCGAAAAGGCCCAGGCCGTCACCGAGATCGGCCGGCTGTCGTGGCTGGCATGGGCGTCGGTCGCGAGCACGGCGATGAACGCCTGGACCAGCCAGGCACGCATCGGCGCGGCCTACGCCTCGGCGGTTGCCGGCGCGCGCACGCCGTTCGACCTGGTGGCCGCCGAGGCGCCGCTGCGCCCGCTGCACCGCCGGCTCGCCGCCAACGGCAAGCGCCTCAGCGCGGGGTAGCCTCGAACCGGCGCGGAGCTACCGGCGGTCGCTGGCGTCTGCCGCGGCGAGACCGTATCGTGGGCGCGATCGAAGCGACGGGAGCGGCCGCGTGGAGCATCGAGCCGAGCCGCACGTAGCGGCCATGGCGCGCGCCGCCGAGCTGTTCGGTGCCGGACAGCTCGCGGCGGCCGAGGCGCTCTACCGCGCGATCGTCGCAGCCGCCCCGAACAACGTCGCGGCGTGGGCCAACCTGGG
Source organism: Pseudomonadota bacterium (assembly GCA_016195115.1). GTDB lineage: Bacteria > Pseudomonadota > Alphaproteobacteria > Elsterales > Elsteraceae > JACQAI01. The sequence continues at coordinate 1,191 of JACQAI010000016.1, read as the reverse complement.
CTCCGTGCTGCACAGCGCCGGGCGTTACGAGGACGCCATCGCGGCGTTGAGCGAGGCGCTGCGCCTCGACCCGGTGCGCGCGGCGACCCAGCGCAACCTCGCGATCTGCATCACCGACTGGGGTCTGCAGCGGCAGCGCCAGGGCAACACCGCCGAGGCGATCGCGATCTATCGCAAGGCGCTCGCGCTCGACACCACGCTCGCCAACGCTCACAGCAACCTGGGCACGGCGCTGCTCGCAACGGGCGACGTCGCGGCGGCGATCGACTGCTTCCGCGCCGCGCGCGATCTCTCGCCGGACAGCGCCGAGTTCCATTTCAATCTGGGCAACGCGCTCAGCGCGCAAGGCGCGCTCGACGACGCGATCGCGAGCTATCGCGCCGCGCTGGCGTGCGATCGCGATCACGCCGACGCGCACCTCAACCTCGGCTCGGCGCTGCTCGACCAGGGCGCGCTCGCCGACGCGCTCGCGCACTATCGCGCCGGCGTCGCGCGCGCCCCCGAGCGCCCCGGCGCCGCGAGCAACCTCCTGATGGCGCTGACCTACGACCCGGCGCAATCGGCCGGCGATCTTGCGGCCGCGGCGCGCGCGCTCGGTGCCAGCTTGACACAACGCGCCGGCGCGCCGCCGGCGTTGACGCGCGACCGCGATCCCGAGCGCCGGCTGCGCATCGGCTATGTCTCGGCGGATTTTCGCTTCAACCCGGTCGGCTGGTTCATCCAGGCGCCGCTCGCCGCACGCAACCGCGCCGGCTTCGAGATCGTCTGCTACGCCAATCGCGACGCCGAGGATGACCTGACCGCGCGGCTGCGCGGCCAGGCCGACCACTGGCGCGCGGTCGCCGGGCTCTCGGACGACGCCTTCGCCGCCCAGGTCGCAGCCGACAACATCGACATCCTGATCGATCTCGGCGGCCATTCGGCGCACAACCGCCTGGCCGCGCTGGCCCGCCGGCTGGCGCCGATCCAGGCCCACTGGATCGGCTTCCCGGCGACCACCGGGCTCGCCGCCATCGATTACTTGATCGCCGACCCGACGATGGCGCCGCCGGACCGCGACGCCGACTTCAGCGAGACGGTGGTGCGCCTGCCTGAGGTCGCCTGGTGCTACACCGCACCGACCTTCGCGCCGCCGGTCGGCCCGCTACCGGCGCGCGCTGACGGCGGCGTGACCTTCGGCAGCTTCAACAA
>JACQAI010000216.1 GCA_016195115.1 Pseudomonadota bacterium | reverse complement strand
GCCGGTCGGCTCGATGATCATCGCCGCACCGTCGATGACGTCGCCGGCGCAGAGGTCGTCGCGGTGGAACACGGGCGCGGGATGGCGCTGGCCGGCGCTGACGAATTCGGTGCGGGCGCGCGGCGCCAGCGCCGCCTCCGTGCGACTCCGTGTCGCAGCCTGGGGTTCGGCCGGGCGGTCCATGGCGCCGATCAGCTCAAGCCCGACCATTTCGACCACGGGCCGCCGGTCGGGCACGACGAAGCCATAGCGCTGGCGGTGGGCGGCCTCGAACGCCGCCGTGACCGCCGCCGGATCGTCGCGTCCCGGCGCATAGCCGACGTCGAGCGCCGTGTCGGTGCCCTCGTAGCGCACGTGCAGGGTCGCGCGCGCGGTCGTGCGGCTGCTGCCGACGCCGTTGGCCGCCATCTCGACCGCGGCGTCGGCGCCGAGCACCTGGATGCGCGCGTCGGTCTCGGCGAGCGCGGTCGTGTCGAGCGGCCGCTCGATCGCGGCCTCGCGCAGCACCCGGCAGTCGGCGAGGCCGATGCCGAACGCCGACAGCACGCCGGCCAAGGGATGGATGAAGATGGTCTGCATGCCGAGGCGGTCGGCGACCGCGCAGGCGTGCTGGCCGCCGGCGCCGCCGAACGCGCACAGCGCGTAGGCGGTGACGTCGTAGCCGCGCTGCACCGAGATCTCCTTGATCGCGTTGGCCATGTTCTCGTTGGCGACGCGCAGGAAGCCGTCGGCGATGTCCTCGGGGGTGCGCACGATGCCCGACGCCACGGCGGTCTCGCGCGCCAGGGCCGCGAACTTTGCGACCACGGTGGCGCGATCGAGCGGCTGGTCGCCGCCTGGCCCGAACAGGCGCGGGAAGAAGTCGGGATGCAGCCGGCCGGCCATCAGGTTGGCGTCGGTCACGGTCAAGGGGCCGCCGCGGCCGTAGCTCGCCGGCCCCGGATTGGCGCCCGCCGAGTCCGGTCCGACCCGGAAGCGCCGGCCGTCGAAGCGCAGCATCGAGCCGCCGCCCGCCGCCACCGTGTTGATCCGCATGATCGGCGCGCGCATGCGCACGCCGGCGACGCGGGTCTCGAAGGCGCGCTCGTAGGCGCCGGCGAAGTGCGACACGTCGGTCGAGGTGCCGCCCATGTCGAAGCCGATGATCTTCTGATAGCCGGCGGCGCGCGCGGTCTCGACCGCGCCGACCACGCCGCCCGCCGGGCCCGACAGGATGCTGTCCTTGCCCTGGATGCGCGCGGCGTCGGCGAGCCCGCCGTTGGACTGCATGACGAGCAGCCGCGCGGTGCCGAGCTCGGCCGCCACGCCGTCGACGTAGCGGCGCAGGATCGGCGACAGATAGGCGTCGACCACGGTGGTGTCGCCGCGCCCGACCAACTTCATCAACGGGCTGACCTTGTGCGACACCGAGACCTGGCCGAAGCCGAGCTCGCGCGCCAGCGCCTCGAGCGCCGCCTCGTGCGCCGGATAGCGATAGCCGTGCATCAGCACGATCGCGATCGCGCCGAAGCCGTCGCGGCGCGCTGCCTCGAGCGCCGGCCGGCACGCCGCCAGATCGAGCGGCACCAGCACCCGGCCGTCGGCGGCGTGGCGCTCGTCGATCTCGACGACGCGCTGGTAAAGCATCTCGGGCAATTTGATGTGGCGCGCGAACAGCGCCGGGCGGTCCTGGTAGGCGATGCGCAGGGCGTCGCCGAAGCCGCGCGTGATCGCCAGCACGGTGCGCTCGCCGGTGCGCTCGAGCAGCGCGTTGGTCGCCACCGTGGTGCCGAGCTTGACGGCCTCGACCGCGTCGGCCGGGATCGGAGCGTCGGGCGCGACGCCGAGCAGCCGGCGGATGCCGGCAAGCACCGCGTCGCGGTAGCGCCCGGGGTCCTCGGACAGCAGCTTGCAGGTGACGAGCGAGCCGTCGGGTGGCCGCGCCACGATGTCCGTGAAGGTACCGCCGCGGTCGACCCAGAACTGCCAGCCGCGTTGTTCGGTCACGCGGGTCGGGTCCGGCAAGGAGGGATTTTCGGCACCACGACGTTATCTGTCGCGGCCCGGTGCGGCGGCGTCAAGCGGCGCGACCGCCGCCCCGATTTGTGGCATCGTGATCCGATCGGCACGGAGTCGAGCCCGCCATGTCCTCACGCACGATCTACCAGGTTCCGGTCGACCCGACCGAATGGCAGTTCGACGGCCACACCGACATCCGCTTCAGCTGGGAATACGACGACGGCTCGCGCGACCTGTTGGACCTCTACGAGAAGGGCAAGGCGCAGCAGTGGAATGCCTCCAGCCGGATCGACTGGTCGCAGGAGTTCGACGACGACAATCCGATGGGACTGCCCGACGAGCATGTGCCGATCTACGGCACGCCCTATTGGGACAAGATGACGGCCCAGGAACGGCGCTGGCTGCGCTGGAACCTCCAGGCGCAGTCGATCTGCCAGTTCATGCACGGCGAGCAGGGCGCCCTGATCGCCACCGCCAAGCTGGTCAACACCGTGCCGGACACCAACGCCAAGTTCTACGCCGCCACCCAGGTGATGGACGAGGCGCGCCACGTCGAGGCCTACAAGCGCCTGGTCCACGAGAAATTCAAGATCGCCTATCCGATCACGCCATCGCTCAAGACCCTGCTGGAGCAGACGCTCAGCGACCGGCGCTGGGACGTCACCTACCTCGGCATGCAGATATTGATCGAGGGTCTCGCCCTGGCGGCGTTCCAGCGCATGCGCGACCACGCCAAGAACCCGCTCGCCGCCGCGGTCAACGCCTACGTCATGCAGGACGAGGCGCGCCACGTCGCGTTCGGCCGGCTGTCGCTGCGTGAATTCTACCCGCAGCTGAGCGAGGCCGAGCGCGTCGAACGCGAGGAGTTCGCGGTCGAGGCGCTCTACTTCATGCGCGACCGTTTCAACCAGGCCGACGTCTGGGAGCGCTCGGGCCTGCCGGTCGAGGAGCTCCAGACCATCGCCTACCACTCGCCGGTCATGAAGGCGTTCCGCTCGAGGCTGTTCAGCCGCATCGTGCCGACCCTCAAGGACATCGGCCTGTTCGGGCCAAAGGTCCAGGCCGCGCTGGCCGACATGGGCGTGATGGAATACGCCAAGCTCGACGCCCAGACCCTGCTCGAGAACGACGCCAGGGTCGCCGACGAGTTCGACCGGCAGCGCGGAGTCGAGGCCGGCCGGGTATGATCACACGACGAACGCAGGGGCGGGTTCGATGTCGCGATGGCGGCTGATAGGCGGCGCGCCCGACGAGCCGGATACCGGGGATTGGGACGCGATCTGCGACACACCGGGGCCACGACGGGTGTTCGTCGCCTTGTTTGAGCAGTCGGGCGTCGATCCCGTGGTGCCCACGAGCACCGCGGTCAGCGAGGACGAAACCCATCGGGTCCACACGATCTGGTGCGGCTCGGACCGGCTCGGCGTCAAGGTCATCGAAATCGCATCGCCCGAGACGACGGCCTTTCCGATGCTCTGCACGTGGGAGACCTTCGGGTTGCCGGGATTGAAATTGATTTGGCAGTACTCGCTCGAAAAGGCCGGCCAGCTCGGCTACGCGGCGTTCCGCCATGCCGCTCTAATCTGCGAGTTCGACTCCGAGGCCGATCGGCGGCGTTTCACCGAGCTGTGGCAACAGGCCCTCGGGAAAACGCCGGTCTTCGAGCCGGCCTGAGCCCTTCTTGGCCGATTGTGGATCCGCGCCCTACGGCGGCGGGATGCGCGCGAGCTCGATGACGTTGCGGTCGGGGTCGCGCACGAACACGGCGGCGAGCGGTTTGCCGCCGCGCGTGCCGCTGGTCGCGATGCCGGCGCGCGCCAGCGCCGCCTGCATCGCCTCGACGTCGTCGATCGCCAGCGCGACGTGGGTGTAGCCCGGGTGCTTGTCGGGCCCGTCCATCAGGACGTTGGGCGCGGTCGCGCTCTGGGCGTTGAGGATCAGGTTGATCTCGACCCCGGTGGGATGGCGCAGGATCGCGACCGGCTCCGGTCCGATCGGCCCGGCGACGAATTCGAAGCCGAGTTGCTCGTAGAATGCGCGCGAGCGCGCCAGGTCGTGGACCCGGATGCCGACATGGGCGAGGCCGGTGATCAAGGCGCCTGGGATGGTCACGGGGTTCCTCCTCTGGAACGGAGCTCCGCCAACTTTTCCGCGAAACCGGTGCGGCACGCGAAGCCGAGCACGCGGGTCGCCTTCGCGGCATCGTAAACGCGATCGATCGACTCGAACATGCTCCAGCCGGCGCGCTCGTACAGCGCGCGATAGTCGGGGAAGTAACGCGCGACCACCCGCGGCGCATCGGCGATCAGCGCCGCGCAGTCCTCGCGCACGAACGGCGTCGGCGCCGAGACGATGACGGTGTCGAAGCCGAGCGCGGGCGCGCGGTCGAGGGCCGCGATGTGGCTGTCGGCGGCGTCCTCGACGGTCAGGCGGCGGAACAGGAGCTCGTTGACCTTGGTGTTGTCGTCCGACTGCGGGATGGCATGCGCCATGTCGTCGGCCTCGGGAAAGAACCGCGCGGTGCGCAGGATCACGACCGGCACGCCGTGGTCCTGATGGTAGAGCCGGCACAGATGCTCGGCGGCCAGCTTGGTGACGCCGTAGATGTTGCGCGGCCGCAGGTCCGCCATGTCCTCGGTGATCCAGGCTGCGGCCGTCGCGCCGCCGGTGCGCCCGGCGCGGATCGCCTCCGAGATCATCAGCGAGGTCGTCGAGGCGAAGACGACGCGCGTGACGGGCGATCCCGGCGCGACCGCCGCCTCAAGCAGGTTGAGGGTGCCCTGGACGTTGACGGCGACGAAGTCGGCCGCCGGGCGTCGCGCGACGTCCGGCTTGTGCAGCGCGCCGGCATGGATGATGGCCTCGACCGCGCGGTCGCGGACGGTGCGCTCGACCAGGTCGGGCTCGGCGATCGAGCCGACGATCGCGGTGGTCGGGCCCGGCACCGGATCGAGCCCGACGACGTCATGGCCGGCCTGTTGCAGCCGCGGCACGAGGGTGCGGCCGAGCCAGCCAGAGGATCCCGTGACCAGAACCCGCATGCCGGCGCGACTCAGTCGATCTTGATGTTACCGGCGCGCACGAACGTGCCCCAGCGGACGCGCTGCTCGGCCAGGAAGACGGTGAATTCTTCGGGCGTGCTGCCGACCACCGTGGCGCCCTGCTCGGTCATCCAGCCGGCGACGCTCGGCGAGCGCAAGGCGTCGAGCAGGGCGCGGTGCAGCCGGCGCAAGATCGGCTGGGGCAGATGCGCGGGAGCAAAAATGCCCTGCCAGGACGGCAGCGCCATCTCGGACTTGCCGGTGGCTTCGACCATGGTCGGCACCTCGGGCAGCTGGGCCGAGCGCTGGGCGGTGCTGACGACAATCGGCCGCACCTTGCCGGCCGCGCTCAGCGACAGGACGTCGCCGGCAATGTTGTCGATCACCAGCTTGATGTGGCCGGCGATCAGGTCGGCCTTCGCCGGGCCGGTGCCGCGATACGCCGCGTGCGTCATGGTGGTGCCGAGCGCCAGCGCGAAGGCGATGCCGGTGATGTGGTTGGTCGAGCCGGCGCCCGGCGTGCCGAACGGCTCGCCGGGGTTGGCGCGCAGCCAGGCGACGAACTCGGTGATGCGTCCGGGGACGCTCGGATGGGCGATCAGCACGTTGGGCTGCTCGCCGGTCTGCATGATCGGCGTCAGGTCCTTCTCGGGATCGAACGGCTGCGGCACGCCGAGCGCGGGGTTGATCACCGGCGGCCCGGCGGCGGCGAGCCCGAACATATGGCCGTCGGGCGGCGCCTTGGCGACCGCGTCGAGGCCGATCATGCCGCCGGCGCCCGGACGATTGTCGACCACGACCGGCTGGCCGAGATCCTTGGACAGCGGCTCGGCGAGCTTGCGGACCAGGATGTCGGCCGAGCCGCCGGGCGGGAACACGACGACGAAGCGCACCGGCCGGGTCGGCTGCCAGTCGGCGCCGACCGCCGGCGCGGCGCTGCCGGCGAGCGCGATCAACCCGCAGGCGAGCGCCGCGTTGCGCCAAAACGAAACTGCTGTCATGTCTCTCCTGCCGCGGCTTGAATCAAATGCGAGCGTGATCTTGGATGGCGGGCGCAGCGCAAGACAAGAGGGGATGAGCCATGCGTCTCAAGGACAAGACCGCGATCATCATCGGCGCCGGCCAGAGCCCGGGCGAGGGCATCGGCAATGGCCGCGCCACCGCGCTGCGCTTCGCCCAGGAGGGCGCGCGCGTGATGGCGGTCGACTGCGCGCTCGCCTCGGCCAACGAGACCGCGGCGCTGGCCAAGAAGGCAGGCGGCGACTGCTTCGCGTTCGAGGCCGACGTCACCAAGGAGGCCAGCCTCAAGGCGATGATCGACACCGCGCACAAGACGTGGGGCAAGATCGATATCCTGCACTACAACGTCGGCGTCTCGATCGCGGGCGGCGACGCCTCGCCGCTCGACATCACCGAGGAGGCGTTCGACCGCATCAGCGCCATCAACCTGCGCGGCGCCATCATGGCGGTGAAGCACGTGCTGCCGATCATGCGCCAGCAGAAGTCCGGCGTGATCCTGACCATCGCGTCGGTCGCGGCGTGGGAGGACTATCCCTACGTCGCCTACAAGGCGACCAAGGCGGCGCTGGTGGTGTTCACCAAGCAGGTCGCGATCCGCAACGCCGAGTTCGGCATCCGGGCCAACACCATCCTGCCCGGCCTGATGGACACGCCGATGGCGGTCGACACGCGGGCGCGCAGCCACAACAAGACGCGCGCCCAAGTGGTCGCCGAGCGCAACGCCAAGGTCGCGCTGCGCGGCCAGATGGGCACCGGCTGGGACGTCGCCAACGCGGCGCTGTTCCTGGCCTCCGACGAGGCCAACTTCATCACCGGCGTCGAGCTGCCGGTCGACGGCGGCGCGCTGATCCGGGTCGGTGGCTACACCACGCTGCAGTAAGGCGCTCGCGCCTTCGGCTGCCGCGTAAGGCGCTCGCGCCTTCGGCCGCCGTGCCGGCGGTAGCTCACGCCGGCTGCCGTAGACCTCCGTCGGGAATCATGCGTGAAGATGGCGCTCCAACTTGTCGAGCGCGCCGTTCCAGCCCTCGGCGTGGCTGCGGCGCGTCTCGTCGTCGTGCAGGCGCGCATGCGTCAGGGTCAGCTCGGTGCCGTCGCCGATGGCCCGCAGGTCGATCTCGAGGCGCGACTCGCCAGGGTCCTCGGCGCCCCCGGTCCACCGCCAGCTCATCGCCAGGCGCGTCGGCTTGACGATCTCGAGATACTCGCCGCTCGCCTCGTGCTCGATGCCGTCGAGCTTGCGGAAGCGTACGCGATAGCGGCCGCCGACGCGCAGATCGACCTCGGCGACCAGCACCGGGCCGGCGTCGGGTCCCCACCACGCGCCGATGCCCTCCGGCGTGGTCAGCGCGTCGAACACGATCGATGGCCGCGCGGCGATCCGGCGCACGATGGTGAGACTGGTCATCGCCCCCTCTGTCTCGCTTCGGTTTCCTTGCGCTCGGCATAGGCCGCCAGCCGATCGAGGCTGCCCGACCAGAAGCGCTCGTAGCGGCGCAGCCAATCCATGGCATCCCGCATTGGTTGCGCGGCGAGCCGCACCGTCACCGTCCGCCCGGCCTTCGTGCGCGTGATCAGACCGGCATCCTCGAGCACGTCGAGGTGCTTCATCACCGCCGGCAGCTTGATGGCGAACGGACGCGCCAGCTGGCTCACCGAGGCGCCGTCGGCGCGCTCGAGCCGGGCGAGGATCGCGCGGCGCGTCGGATCGACGAGCGCGCCGAAGGTCCGATCGAGCTGCCGTGAATAGTTCACCATGAGGTGAAGTATCGAGCGATGTCGAAGTTCTGTCAACTCGGACACAGCGCCCCAGCGATAGGGTCGGCGGCGGCCGGCCGCCTACATCACGAGCACGATCTTGCCGAAGTGGCCGTTGGCCTTCATGTGGTCGAGCGCGTCGCCGGCGCGGTCGAGCGGGAAGCTGCGGTCGATCGGCAGGTGAAGCTTACCCGCGACCACCGCGTCCCACAGG
>JACQAI010000215.1 GCA_016195115.1 Pseudomonadota bacterium | reverse complement strand
TAGAGGTCGGCTTTTTCCGCCGGAGGGCACTCCACTCGTCCGACCCCGATTTTGGGCCGCCGCAGACCCTGTATTAAGGTGTGCGCGCCGGCCGCAGCGGGCGCCTGAAGCCCACCCGCGGCGGCCGGCCGAGATCGAGGAGGAACCATCCAATGGCGCTATACGAACTGAGGACCTACACGCTCCGTGTCGGTGCAATGGCGGAGGCCGTCAAGCTCTACTCGGAGATCGGCTTCCCGGCGCTCCAGCGCGGCGGGCAGGACAAGAAGCTGGTCGGCTACTTCCAGTCGGACACCGGCACGATCAACCAGCTCGTGCATCTGTGGAAATTCAACGACGACGCCGACCGCCGGGCGCATTGGGCCTCGGTGTTCGCCAACAAGGACTTCGTCGAGGGCTTCGCCGCGAAGTTCCGGCCGCTGCTGATGACCCAGGAGGTCAAGCTGCTCCAGGCGGCGCCCTGGGGACCGCATCCGTAACCAATTCGTCGTGCCAAGCTTATCGCTGGACCGACTTGAGTAGAGGGCGTGATCGGAAGCGCGCGGTCTCGACGACCACGTAGCGCCCGAGGAGGTTGGCGCCAAAGCTGGTGATCGCGGCGTTCAGACGCGTCCACTTGAACAAGCTCTTTTCTGGATCGAGGCGAAGGAGCACCACGCCAGGAAGAGCCATCCTGGAACGGAAGACCAAGTCGCCAAAATCCTTGTCCTCGGTCAGCAGTAGCCTCCCCTCGTCATGCGCGCAGCGCAGGACCACCGCATCGCTCGCGCCTGAAGCGTTCTCGGCGATGTAGGAGACGTCGTGTCCCGCGGCCCGAAGCTGTCTCACGAGCGTCGCATCGACGCACTCGTCGGCGAGCCAGCGCAGCGTGGCCTTGAGATCAGCGATAGACGAGCTCCTCGTCGGCGAGATAGTCGGCCGCGAAGGCTTGTGCGGCGCGGATGTCATCGGCCGTGAGCCGGGGATGGTCGGCGAGGACTGCATCGACGGTGACGCCGGCGCCGAGCTTCCGCAATACCAGCTCGACCGGTACTCGCGTTCCCCGGATCACGGGTTTGCCACCCATGACGTCTGGATTGATCTCGATCCGCTCGTGAGCCATGGCCGTCGGTCCTGAACCTGCGGTCGCATTCTAGCACGGCTTGCAGCGGCGGGCGTCAATCGTCCGCCGCCCGCCGAAACGGTCACCACGAAATCGGTCTCGCCCGAGCCCTAGTGCAGGCGCGGGCTGCGCAGGAACGAGGCGCGGTCGGCCGAGCGCACTCGCGCACCACGGTGAGCGGGATCTCGACGCCGGCCTCGCCGCGCGCCCAGATGCGCCGGAACAGCCCGGCCAGGGTGGCGACGCGCTCGCCGCCGACGTCCATGATCATGTCGCCGACGCGCAGGTCGGCTTTTTCCGCCGGGCCGCCGCCGGCCAGCCCGGCGACCACCAGCTTGTCCTCGACCTCGGCGGCATAAAATCCCAGCCACGGCCGCGGCGGCTTGCGGCGCCGGCCGAACTTGGTGAGCTCGTCGAGGATCGGCGGCAAGAGGTCGATCGGCACGATCATGTTGCCGTCGCGGCCGTCCTCCTTGTCGGAGCCGAAGCGCAGATAGAGCGAGCCGATGCCCGCCAATCTGCCGTCGGTGCCGATCAGCCCGGTGCCGCCCCAGTTGGGATGCGCCGGCGCCGTGAAGATCGCCTCGTCGAGCACGTATTCCCAGTAGCCGGCGAACTCGCGCTTGGCGACGACCTCGGCGGCGAGCGCGCGGCGCAGGCCGCCGCTGCCGGCGACGATCACGCGATCGTGCTCGACCAGCGCGCGCGCGCTGCCGATCTCGAGCGGCGGCAGATTGAGCCGGCCGAGCGCCTGCACCAGGCCCAAGCCGGTCTCCTGGTCGTAGCCGACGACGTGCGCCGGCGTGGCGCGGCCGTCGGCCGAGAACAGCCAGACCTCCTCGGCCTCGGTGATCAGATAGCCGATCGTCAGCACCAGCCCGTCGGCGCCGATCACGACGCCGTTGCCGCTGCGATCGGTACCGAGCGTCCCGGCGGTGAACGCCTCCTCCGGAATCCGCGCGTGCAGCGACAGCACGCCCGACAGCGTGCGGTCGAGGTCGATGCCGAAATCCTGGGGCTTCGGGCGCGCGCGCGCCGGAATCTCCCAATCGACTGGCTCGGACATGGTCTTCGCCTCTCGGTTCCTCCGCAACAGATGCCTCAAACCGGCGGCGGAGTCCAATCCCGGTTGCGGCAGCCCCGCGGGGCGCCGTGCCGGTTGGCGTCATGCGATGTTATCATGCCAGAGAACCGCCGCCGAATCACCATGCTGAGCAGCATCTCCGACTATCCGGGCTACACCGAGCTGTGCCGCCGCGCCGCCGCGGACGACGCGTGCTTCGCCGGCATCCGCGAGGACCCGACGTATAGCGCTGTCGTAACCTCGAAGCTGCACTATGGCGGCCGGGATTGCTTCGCCATGCTGCAGGAGCGCGGCTTCGACCCCGGGTTCTTCGCGGCGATTCGCGACCACGACCGGCTGGGCGGCCCGACCCTGGCGTCGTTCGGCGCCGCGGGCATGCTGGCCCCGCAGACCATGCGCTATGTCAAGGTCCTGAGCGATCTCGAGCTGCTGTTCGGCGCGCTCGACGGCGCCTCGATCGTCGAGATCGGCGGCGGCTTCGGCGGCCAATGCGCGGTGATCGCCAAGCGCTTCAAGATCGCGCGCTACACCCTGGTCGACCTGCCCGAGCCGCTGCTGCTGGCGCAGCGCTATCTCGACGCGCTCGGCATCGCGAACACGGCGTTCGCCGAGCTCAACGCGCTGTCGGTCAACGCCCAGTACGACCTGGTGATCAGCTGCTACGGCGTCAGCGAGCTGTCGCGCACCTTCCTGGTCCGCTACCTGCAGCGCGTGCTGCTGCGCGCCAAGGCCGGCTATCTGCTGTGGAACAACGAAGGCATGAAGCAGCACCGCGACTGGCAGCAGAAGTTCTTCGGCGGCGAGATGGTCTACTGCGACGAGATGCTGCAGCTGCTGCCCGGCGCGCGCGTTGCCGAGCAAAGCTGGCTGGCTCCCGAAGACCAGCAGCTCGACGCCCGCCTGATCCTCTGGGGCACCCGCGTCAAATGACGTCGGCGGCGCGCGCGAATGTGACGCCGGCGTCACGCATGCGCGTCATCGCCGGGGCGAGCGAGCCGTTGAGATCGATCGCCCGGCAGGCGTCCTCGACCAGGACGGCGGTGAAGCCGGCGGCGACCGCGTCGAGCGCCGAGTAGGCGACGCAGAAGTCGGTCGCCAGCCCGGCCAGGTAGACGCGCGCGAAGCCGCGCTCGCGCAGGTAGGCGCCCAGCCCCGTCGCGGTGCGCTGATCGTTCTCGCGGAACGCCGAGTAGGAATCGATGGCGCGCCGGAAGCCCTTGCGCAGCACCAGCGCGGCGTGGGGCAGCGCGAGCTCGCGATGGAACGCCGCGCCCGGCGTGCTCTGCACGCAATGGTCCGGCCACACGGTCTGGGCGCCGTAGTCGAGCGTGATGGTATCGAACGGCTGGCGGCCGGGATGCTGCGAGGCGAACGACGAATGGTCGGCGGGATGCCAGTCCTGGGTCAGCACGACCTCGGCGAAGCGCCGGCCGAGCGCGTTGATCGCCCCGACGACCTGATCGCCGTCCGGCACCGCCAGCGCGCCGCCCGGGCAGAAGTCGTTCTGCACGTCGACCACCAGCAGAACATCGCGCTCGCTCGGCATCGTGCGCTCCTCTGTCATGTGATTGGGTCAGATTGAATCATCCCCTCTTTCCGTCATCCCGGCGAAAGCCGGGATCCAGGAGGCCAGATAACAATACCGGGCTTGTGGCCCTGGATCCCGGCTTTCGCCGGGATGACGGTTTTGTTTTGCGATCGGGTCAACTCGAACGCGTCGTGCTCTAGTCGAAGTCGGTCGGCAGGTCGGGGTGGCGGTGATGCTCGAACATGCGCCGCACCAGGAACTCGGTCATGCGCCCGGGCGACAGCTCGGGCAGCGCGTCCTCGGCGAAGAAGTCGACCGCGGTCGTCTCGAGCCCGGGCTGGGCGGCGCCGCCGGTCAGCTCGCACAGGAAGAACATGTAGTAGACGGTGAAGGGGAACGGCTGCGGCGCGTGGCGGCTCCATTCCCACACCGCGGCGAGCTTGACGGCGCGCGCCGTGAAGCCGGATTCCTCGACGACCTCGCGCTCGACGCAGCGCGCCGCGGTCTGGTTGACGTCGGCCCAGCCGCCCGGCATCGACCAGCGGTCGTCGTGGGTCTCGCGCACCATCAGGATGCGGTCGTTTTGGAACACCGCGGCGCGCAGCCCGACCTTGGGCGTGCGGTAGCCCTTGTCAAGGCTGAACAGCTCGGTGAGCCGCGGCAGCGGCTCGCCGGTGCCCGCCGCCATCATCGCGGCGGCGATTGCGCGCGTCTGCTCGTAGCGCTCGATGTCGAAGCGGTCCTTGGCGTAGTGCAGCCCGGTCTGCGCGATCGCCTGCAGCTGGCGCACCCAGCGGAGCCAGGCGGGATCGCTCATCAGAAGCGCGGCGGGCGCACGATCGCGGCGCTGGTCCAG
>JACQAI010000196.1 GCA_016195115.1 Pseudomonadota bacterium | reverse complement strand
GAAGTCGGTCGCGGTCCGGATGTCGAACCACAGAATGATGCCGCAGTGGCCGATCGCGGCGGCGAGCAGCGCCAGCTCGATCTTGGTCAATCCGGCATTCCCGAACATGTCAGGTAATTAATTGAGTTTGAGGCCGCCGGCAACCGGCGGCTGCGTCGCCGGCCGGTCCGATGCACCCGTTTGATCCAGATCACAGCGCCGGCGCCACGGCCGTGCCAGGGTGCGTGCGTATGTGCCTCATACCTGACTTGGGCCCCGCCCTCCGGCGGGGCCCTTTTTTATGATTCAGGCGGCACCTGCGGCTGCGGCGGGGTCGCGTTGACGCCTCGTCGAGGCTTCCTCTAGGGTCGCGCGACGGCACGAGGGCGGGCGCGGGGAGGACACGCTGATGCGGGCATGGGCAGGCGCGTCGGCACTGGTGCTGGCGCTGATCGGGGGTTGGTCCGGCGCGCTCCACGCCCAGACCCGCCAGGTCGTGATCTACTCCGCCAACGAGAGCGTGCTCGACACGCTGGTGTTCGCAAGCTTCGAGAAGGCGACCGGCATCAAGGTGCAGCCGGTCGAAGCCGGCTCGGGCGTCCTGGTCAAGCGCATCACCACCGAGAAGGATCGCCCGCAGGGCGACGTCGTGTGGGGCATCAGCCGCTCGCTGCTCGAGACCACGCGCGGCCATTTCCAGGCCTATCGCTCGCAGCAGCGCGACGCCATTCCGGCCGAGTTCCGCGATCCCGACGATCTGTGGATCGGCAACAACCTGCACCTGCTCGTGATCCTCGAGAACACCAAGCAGGTCGCCGCCGCCGAGGCGCCGCGGGCCTGGGCCGACCTGCTCGAACCACGCTGGCGCGGCAAGATCGCGTTCACCGATCCGGCCAACTCGGGCTCGGCCTACACCAACACGACGTTGCTCGCCGACCTGTGGGGACCGGGCGAGCCCGGCTGGGCCAAGGTCGCCGCGTTCTTCCGCAACGCCAAGATGCTCAACAAGTCGTCGCTGGTGTTCCAGGGCGTCGGCAACGGCGAGTATCCGCTCGGCGTGTCGCTCGAGTATGCCGGCTACGTCTGGGCGAGCAACGGCGCGCCGGTCAAGGTCGTGTACCCGAGCGAGGGCACGGTGGTCGCGATGGAGGGCTGCGCGATCATCAAAGGCGGACCCAATACCGAGAGCGCCAAGGCATTCGTCGACTTCATCAACCGCAAGGACGTGCGCGAGCTGATCTTCACCAAGACGTTCCGTCGCCCGGCCCGGCAAGACCTCGACTTCGCGAAGCTGCCGGGCGGCATGCCGCCGTTGTCCGCGATCAAGCTCGCGCGCTACGACGAGGCGGCGTGGACAGCGCAGCGCCCGGCGACCATGGCCAAGATCCAGGACCTGATCGAGCAGACCCGCTGACCGCGATTCGCATCGTCGAGGCGGCGCGCCGCTTCGGCACGGTCGAGGCCGTGCGCAACGTCTCGCTCGAGATCGCCGACGGCGAGTTCTTCACCCTGCTCGGGCCGTCGGGCTGCGGCAAGACCACGCTCTTACGCATGATCGCGGGCTTCTGCGAGCTCGACCGCGGCGAGATCTGGTTCGGCGCGACGCGCATCGACAGCCTCGCGGCGCACCGCCGCAACACCGGCATGGTGTTTCAGAACTACGCGATCTTTCCCAACCTGACGGTCGCCGGCAACGTCGCCTACGGCCTCAAGGCGCGGCGGGTCGCCGGCACCGAGATCGCGACCCGGGTGCGCCGCGCGCTCGAGCTCGTGCAGCTGCCCGGCTACGAGGCGCGCTGGCCGCACCAGCTGTCGGGCGGCCAGCTGCAGCGCGTCGCGATCGCGCGCTGCCTGGTGATCGAGCCGGCGGTTCTGCTGCTCGACGAACCCTTGTCCAATCTCGACGCCCGCCTGCGCGTCGAGATGCGCGGCGAGATCCGCGCGCTGCAGAAGGCGCTCGGCATCACGGCGATCTACGTCACCCACGACCAGGAGGAGGCGTTGGCGATCTCCGACCGCATCGCCGTGATGCGCGCCGGCGGCCTCGAGCAGGTCGACGCGCCGGCGGCGATCTATCGGCGGCCGGCGACGCCGTTCGTGGCGTCGTTCATGGGCACGACCAATCTTCTGACCGGTGCGGTGATCGCCGGCGACGGGGTGCGGGCGCGCGTCCAGGTCGGTGCCGTCGCGCTCGACATCGCCAGCGACGCGCGCGCCGGCCCCGTCACCTTCGCGCTGCGCCCCGAGGCGCTGCGCGTGCTGGCGCCCGGCAGCGCCGCGCCGCCCGGCGCCGGCACGCTTGCGGCGACGCTCGCCGGCATCGAGTTCCTGGGCGCGCTGACCCGGCTCGAGCTCGCTCTGGCGGGCGGCACCCGGCTCATCGTCGCGACGCTCGATTTTCGCCCGGACGATCTTGCGGTCGGCCAGGTCGTGACGGTGGCCTACGATCCCGCCCAGGCGACCGCGTTCGCGCCGGCCGCGGTCGATCCATGATCGCCGCGATCCTGGCGCCGCGGCTGCGTTTCCCGCTGGCGGTCGGCACGATCGCCGTGCTGTTCCTCGGCCTGTTCCTCCTCTACCCGCTGTTCAGCGTGTTCCAGGCAAGCTTCCTCGACCCCGCGGGCGCGCCGACCTTGGCCAACTACGCCCGCATGCTGACCCGGCCGCTGTTCTATCGCTCGCTCGCCAACAGCCTGACGGTGGCCCTGTGGGCGACGGTCGCGACGGTCGCGATCGGCGTGCCGCTCGCGGTGTGCCTGGCGCGCTTGGCCGTGCCGGGCAAGACCGCGCTGCTGGCGCTGGCCGCGCTGCCGCTGGTGCTGCCGTCGTTCGTCGGCGCCTACGCCCTGGTGCTGCTGCTCGGGCGCGCCGGCATCGTGACCACGGCGCTGCAGTCGCTCGGCGTGCCGTTCGGCTCGATCTACGGCATGCCGGGCCTGGTGCTGA
Organism: Pseudomonadota bacterium; assembly: GCA_016195115.1. Lineage (GTDB taxonomy): Bacteria > Pseudomonadota > Alphaproteobacteria > Elsterales > Elsteraceae > JACQAI01. The sequence goes on along the minus strand of JACQAI010000196.1, from coordinate 7,032 downwards.
CCTACACCCTGACCTTGTTCCCCTACGTCGTGCTACCGACCCTGGCGGCGCTCAAGGCGGTCGACGTCTCGATCGAGGAGGCCGGCCAGAACCTCGGTGCCGCGCGGGCGCGCGTGCTCTTCACCGTGACGTTGCCGGTGGTGCTGCCCTCGATCCTGGCGGGCGCGCTGCTCGTGTTCATGGAGGCGCTGGAGAATTTCGGCGTGCCGTTCGTGCTCGCCGAGGACATGCCGGTGCTGTCAGTCCAGGCCTACAAGCTGTTCGTCGGCGAGGTCGGCGCCAACCCGGCGTCGGCCGGCGTGCTCGCCGTCATGCTGGTCGCGTGCACGACCGGCGCACTGCTGCTGCAGCGCACCTATATCGCGCGCCGGCGCTACGCCACCCAGGCGCGCGCCGCACCACCCGAGTGGCCGGCGCGACGCGGCCTCAGGCTCGGCGCGGCGCTCTATTGCTGGGGCGTCGTGCTGTTCGCCCTGGTGCCGTTCGGCGCCGTGATCGTGCTGTCGTTCGTGCGCTTCCGCGGGCCGGTGTCGACCGGCGAGCTCGGCTTCGACAATTTCGTCCTGCTGTTCGCGCGCTCGCCCGAGCCGCTGTTCAACACCATCCTGCTCGCGAGCGGCGCGGCGGCCGGCGCGACCCTGCTCGGCGTGCCGATCGGCTACGTGCTGACGCGCACGCGCTCGAGCTTGACGCACCTGCTCGACGTGCTCGCGATGGTGCCCTTCGCGGTCGCCGGGACGGTCCTCGGCATCGGCCTGGTGATCGCGTTCAACAGCGGCTTCCTGGTGCTGACCGGCGGCGGCCTGATCCTGGTGCTCGCCTACATGGTCCGCAAGCTGCCGTTCAGCGTGCGGGCGAGCAGCGCCATCCTGCACCAGATCGACCCCAGCCTGGAGGAGGCCTCGATCAACCTCGGGGTGTCGCCGCTGCGCACCTTCTTCGGCTTGACGGTGCCGCTGATGTTGGGCGGGATCGTCGGGGGCGCTATCCTGACCTGGGTCACCATCGCGTCCGAGCTGAGCGCGACCGTGGTGCTGTACAGCGCGCCCTGGGCGACCATGACGGTGGTCATGTTCCAGGCGCTCGAAGGCACCAGCGCCGGGGCGGCGGCCGCGGCGGCCACCGTGCTGGTGGTCGTGGCGGTGGTGCCGATCGCGCTGGTCTATCGGCTGTTGCGCCGCCACCAGGCGGCGCTGATGTGAAGGAGACGGACATGACCGTGATCGACCTGCGCAGCGACACCCTGACCAAGCCGACCGAGGCGATGCTCGAGCGCATGCGCGCGGCCGAGCTCGGCGACGACAGCCGCGACGGCGATCCGACCGTCGGCAAGCTCGAGGCGCTGGCCGCCGCGCTCACCGGCAAGGAGGCCGGCATGTTCGTGGTCAGCGGCACCATGGGCAACCTGGTCGCCCAGCTCACCCACGCCCAGCGCGGCGGCATGGTGCTGCTCGAAGCCAACGCCCACATCCTGCGCTCCGAGCTGGGCGGCATCGCCCAGATCGCCGGGCTGTTCCACAAGCCGATCCCCGGCGAGCGCGGCGCCATGAATCTCGGCCTGCTCGAGGCGGCGATCAGCCCCGGTCTGGCGCGGCAACGCCTCGGCACCGGCTTGATCTGCATGGAGACCACGCACAACGACGCCAGCGGCGCGGTGCTGCCGCTCGAGCACATGGCGGCGGTGCACGCGTTGGCGCGCCGCCACGGCGTGCCGGTGCACACCGACGGAGCGCGCCTGTTCAACGCCGCGGTCAAGCTCGGCGTGCCGGTCGCGCGGGTCGCGGCGCACACCGATACCGTCTGCTTCTGCGTGTCCAAGGGCCTCAGCGCGCCGATCGGCTCGGTGCTGGTCGGGCCGCGCGCCGTGATCGAGCGCGCGCGCGCCTTCCGGCGCATGATCGGCGGCAATCTGCGCCAGGGCGGCGGCATCGCGGCGGCCGGCATCGTCGCGCTCGAGACCATGGTCGAGCGCCTGGCCGACGATCACGCGACGGCGCAGCAACTGGCCAAGGGCCTGCACGCGATCGATCCGCACCTGGTCGCGCTCGACCGCGTCGAGACCAACATCGTCCAGGTCGATACCGCCGCGAGCGGCCGCAGCGCCGCCGAATGGATCGCCGCGCTCGACCAGGAGGGCGTGCGCACCGGCGCCTGGAGCGCCACGCTGCTGCGCCTGGTCACCCACCGCCATATCGGCCGCGCCGAGGTCGAGCGGTCGGTCGCGGCGTTCGCCACGGTGGCGCAGCAGTTTGCCCAGGCGCGGCCGCGCCAGGTCGCCGAATAAGCGCTCGACCGCCGTGAGCGACACCGCCGCGCTGCCCTATCGGCTGCGCCTGCCCGGCCCGACCACGGTGCCCGAGCGCGTGCGCCAGGCGCTCGCGGCACCGGTGCTCAACCATCGCGGGCCGGAGTTCCACGCCCAGTTCGAGGCGATCCAGACGGCGCTGCGGCCGATCTTCGGCACCACCGGGCCGATTCTGGTGTTCCCCGGCTCGGGCACCGGCGTGATGGAAGGCTCGCTCGCCAACGTCGCACGGCCCGGCGAGGCCGTGCTGGTGGTCGCCAACGGCCAGTACGGCGGGCGCTTCCACCAGATCGCCACCGCGCTCGGCCTCGCGTCCGATCTGCTCGAGGTCGAGTGGGGCCTGGCGCCCGATCCGATGCGCATCAAGACCGCGCTGGCGCGACGCGACTATCGCGCGGTCTGCGTCACCCACAATGAGAGCTCGACCGGCGTGGTCGCCGACTTGGCGGCGATCGGCGCGGTGGTCAAGGACAGTCCGGCGGTCCAGATCGTCGACACGGTCAGCGGGCTCGCCGGCATCCCGGTCGCGCAGGACGCCTGGCATCTCGACGTCGTCGTCGCGGCCTCGCAGAAAGCCCTGATGTGCCCGCCCGGCATCGGCCTGGTCGGCGTCAGCGCCAAGGCCTGGGCGCTGATCGAGCGCGACCATGCCGGGCGCTTCTTCTGGGATTTCCGCAAAGCACGTACCGCGCAAGAGAAGGCCGAGACCCCGTTCACGCCGCCGGTGTCCTTGCTCGCCGGCTTGGACGAAGCCCTGCGGATGATTGCCGAGGAGGGCCTGGATGCGGTGCTCGCGCGTCATCACCGGCTCGCGACCGCGCTGCGCGCGGGGGTCGTCGCGCTCGGCCTAAGACTGTTCCCGCGCGAGGCGCTGTCCGACACCGTGACGGTGATGCACGTGCCCGACGGGCTCGACGGCGGCGCGATCACGCGCCATATGCACCAGCGCTATCGCACCGTGATCGCCGGCTCGCGCACGCATCTCACCGGCAAGATCATCCGCATCGGCACGATGGGCTATTTGAGCGCCGCCGACGTCCTCACCGATCTCCATTATCTCGAGCGCACGCTCGCCGATCTCGGGCGCGCGCCGCCAGCCGGCGCCGGCGTCGCCGCGGCGAGCGCGGCGCTCGTCGGCTGACGCTACACGCCGCCGGGGCGCGGGTCCTCGCTGGCGGTCGAGAAATGCACGTGGACGACGCGCCAGTCGCCGTCCTCCTTGCGGAACACCATGGTCGAGCGCGAGATCGAGGTGCGCTCGGGCTTGCGGCCGGCGTCCAGCGGTCCGTCGGCGATCCACTTGTAATGAGTGCGGCGCAGGCACCACACCACGGCGAGGTCGGCCGACACCGTGCCGCCGATGTCGAACGGTTCCCACACGCTGTTGCTGACCCGCGCCCGGTAGTACTGCCACAACCGCAGCCAGTGCGCGCGGCCCTGGTAGACGTGGCCGTTGAGGTTGAAGAAGGTCGCCTCCGGCGCGGCGCTCCAGATCGCCGCGAGCTTGTCGCCGTCATAGTTGGCGTTGGCGACCAGGTAGGCGTCGAACTTCGCCATGATGGCGGCGCGGTCGGCGGCGCTGCCGCCGGTCAGGGTGGCTTCGGTCATGCGGTGTCCTCCGGCTGGGGCAGCGCCGCGGCAAGCACGCGCTGCAGGGCATCGCCGGTCGCGACGCCGGCGATCACGATCTCGTCGAGGCCGCCGATCTCGCGGTACTGCGCGAAGCGGTCGCGCACGTCGGCGGCGGTGCCGCTGGCGGCGTGCCGGCGCACCACGTCGTCGGTCATCAGCGCATCGACGGCCGCCCAATCCTCGCGCGCGAACGCCGCCGCCAATGCTGCCTGATCGAGCGTCGAGCCGGCGAGCGCCAGATTGCGCGCGTGGTGCGCGCCGCGCAGCACGAACGCGAGGCGGCGACGCAGCGCGTCATGGGCGGCGCGTGCGTCGCGCTCGACCGACGCGTAAACCAGGCTCGCCTTGCGCACCGGGCGGCCGGCGGTCTGTTCGCCGCGGCACACGTGGTCGAGCGACCAGCGCACGAACTCCGGCGCCGTGCCGCCGCTGATCAGCACGCCGTCGGCCGCTTCGCCGCCGAGCGCGAGCATCTTGGGGCCCGATGCCGCGAGCCAGATCGGGATCGCGCGCGGCGCGTTGATGAGCTGGCGTCCGGCCAGGCGAAAGTGCTCGCCCGGGTAATCGACGTGCCACAATGCCGGCGGCCTCGAGGTCCTTGGGCGCGCCGACGCCAAGACAGAGCGCGACGCGACCGGGAAAATACTCGTCGAGCGTGGCCGCCGCCATCGCGGCGTAGACCGGATGCACGACGTACGGGCTGATCGCCATCAGGGTCGCGCCGACGCGCCGGGTGGCGCCGAGCGCCAGCGCACCGACGATCGCGGGCTCGCGCTGGAACAGGTGGCACGAGATCCACAGGCTGCGTGCGCCGGCCGTCTCCGCGCGCATCGCGAAGGCCCGCGCCTCCGCGGGGGTCTCGCGCCCATCGAGTGCGACGCCGAACATCGCCCTCATTCTAGCCTGCGCGTCGCATCGTGGCGGAATACCCGATACATGCCCCACTGCGGATCGCGCGCCAGCTCGATCTGCAGCGGCGGCTTGCCGCCGGTCGTGCGCAGCACGTCGTTGAGCCGGTTGACGAAGTCGCGCTGCGCGCGGGCGTAGAACAGCCACTCGCAGCGGCCGTCGCCGATCGACACCGCGACCAGGGTCGCCAGGCCGTCGGGCTCGACGGCCGCCACCAGCTGGTCGCCCAGGCGGTCCATGCGCACCTGCTCGATCGGCGATGGCATGCCGCTGTCGCCCTCGTAAACCCACCGGATGATGACGCGGTCGGGTTGGCTCGCCGGCTCCAGACCGGCGGGCAGAACGTCGAGATAGCGCGCCACGACGGCGCGCCGGCGATGCCGCATCACGGCGCCGGCCCAGACGCGGTCGTCGGCCGCGCCGGGGGCCGCGACGAGCCCGGCCAGCACGGCGAGCAAGCCGCCGAGCACATAGCGGCGCGTCGGCGCTTCGGGGTAGGCTCGGCTCACGTTGTCAGCCCAAGGCCGATCCGAATCATGCCGAGCACACTGTCGAGCGCCCAAGTCGCCACCTACCGCGAGACCGGCTACCACTTTCCGGTCGACATCCTGAGCGCCGCCGAGGCGCGCGCCTACCGCGACCGCCTGGAGGCGTTCGAGGCGCGCCAGGGCGGGCCGCTCTCGGGCAGCCTGCGGCACAAGTCGCACCTCCTGTTCCCGTGGCTTCACGAGCTGATCCGCGACCCCCGCATCCTCGATCCGGTCGCCGACGTGCTCGGCCCCAACCTGCTGTGCTTCAGCTCTAGCTTCTTCATCAAGGAAGCCAGCGATCCCGGGTTCGTGTCGTGGCATCAGGATGCGACCTACTGGGGCCTCAACGCGCCGGACGTCATGACCGTGTGGCTCGCCTTCACCCCGGCCAATCTGGTCAACGGCTGCATGACCTTCATCCCGGGCAGCCATCACGTCCAGATCGACCATCGCGACACCTTCGCCGAGCACAATCTGCTGACCCGCGGCCAGGAGATCGCGGTCGAGGTCGACGAGGCCCAGGCGGTGCCGGTCGAGCTCGCGGCCGGGCAAGCCTCGCTGCACCACGTCCTGCTGTTCCACGGCTCGGCGCCCAACCGCTCGACCGACCGGCGCATCGGCTACGCGATCCGCTACATCCCGACCCATCTCCGCATGGTCGTCGGCGAGCGCGGCCACGCCACCCTGGTGCGCGGCGTCGACACGCACGGCAACTTCGAGCTCGAGCCGCGCCCCGAGGCCGAAGCGGCGCCGGCGGCGCTGGCCGTCCACGCCGCGATCACGGGCGAGCAGGCCAAGGTGCTGTATCGCGGCACCGACCGCGAGAGCTACCGCGCCTGACGCGCGCGGGAAAAGCCGGGGCACCCCTACCACCCGCAGGACGTTGGCCGTATATAGACCCTGACAAAGTGGCACGGGTTTCATGGCCGAGCGTCCGCGTCCCGTTGTGTTGTGCATCCTCGACGGCTGGGGCGAGCGCCACGAGCACGAGGCCAACGCGGTGGCGCTGGCCCGCACCCCGATCTGGCACCACCTGATGGCCGACTGCCCGCACGGCGTGCTCGACGCCTCCGAGGGCTTCGTCGGCCTGCCGGCCGGCCAGATGGGCAATTCCGAGGTCGGCCACATGAACATCGGCGCCGGCCGCGTGGTCATGCAGGATCTGCCGCGAATCGACGCGGCGCTGGCCGACGGCAGCCTCGAACGCAACCCAACCCTGACGCGCTTCATCGCGCGCCTGAAGGCTGGCGGCGGCGCCTGCCATCTGATGGGCCTCTTGTCGCCGGGCGGCGTGCACAGCCATCAGGCCCACATCGCTGGCCTCGCCCGCATCATCGCGGCGCACGGCATCACGGTCTGGGTCCACGGCTTCCTCGACGGCCGCGACACGCCGCCCAAGAGCGCGCTCGAGTACCCGACGACGTTCGCCCACGACGTCGCCGGCTGCGCCGGCGTCGGCGTCGCCACGGTCGCGGGCCGCTTCTTCGCCATGGACCGCGACAAGCGCTGGGAGCGCGTCGCCCAGGCCTACGCGGCGCTGGTCGACGCCAAGGGCGAGGCGGCGCGCAGCGCGCTCGAGGCGGTCGAACGCGGCTACGCGCGCGGCGAGACCGACGAGTTCGTCGCGCCGACCGTGCTCGCGGGCTACCGCGGCAT
>JACQAI010000195.1 GCA_016195115.1 Pseudomonadota bacterium | reverse complement strand
GGGCGGCGCCACGACTCCTCGAGCTTGTCGATCGGCGGCAGTTGCAGGGCGTACCAACCGAGCACGCCGCCGACCGTCAGCACGACCCAGATCGCCGCGACGAACAACCAGCGCGCGGCGAACCCAGCCAGTCGATGGATCAGCGGCCGCGGCGGCGCCGGCGTGGTCGCCGCGGCGGACGGGCGTGTCGGGGCCTTGGCGGGCGGTGGTTTCGCGGGTCGGCGCGGGCGGGCTTGGCGCGGCACGGTGCCGCCTTTTAACACACGGGATCGAGATCGCCCAGCAAGCCGTTGACTCGAAGGCGCTTGAGGTGGTCGCCCGATGTGATTCTCAGGTTCCCGCCGGCAGCCCACTCAGGCTCAGGCTGAGGGCCCACAGCGCGGCGCGGGCGCGCGCGTCGTAGGCCTGGGCATCGGCGCGCGTCTCCTGCTTGCGGTTGAAGTAGAGCCCGGTCTTGCCCTCGAGTGCCGGCGCGGCCGCGAGCTGGAGCACCGCGTCGGCACCGTCCTCGACCTTGCTGATCGGGGTGTGGCCGGCGGTCCGCACCATGGTGGTGTTCATGTAGGTCGCGGGATGCAGGCACGTCACCGTGACGCCACTGCCCGTAAGCCGCTGCGCCAGCTCGACCGTGAACAGGATCTGGGCGAGCTTGCTCTGGCGGTAGGCGCGCGTGCCGTCGTAGCCGCGCGTCAGCATGACGTCGTCGAAGTCGATCGGCTGCTGGCCGGCCGACGACACGTTGACGATGCGCGCCGGCGCGCTACGCCGGATCGTCGGCAGCAGCAGATGGGTGAGCAGGAACGGCGCCAGATAGTTGACCGCGAAACGCAGCTCGTGGCCGTCGCGGCTGGTCTCGCGGCCGCTGCCGCCGCGCGACGCCGAGCCGACGCCGGCATTGTTGACCAGGATGTCGAGCCGATCGGTCTGCTTGAGCACGTCGGCAGCGAGCCCGCGCACCTTGGCGAGCGACGCCAGGTCGGCGCGGCACAACGCGTGTCTGGCAGCGCTGTTCGCGGCCTTGAGATTGGCGAGCACGGCCGCACCGCGCTCGGCGTTTCGGCCATGGATGAGCACACGCGCGCCGTCGCGCGCCAGCGCCTCAGCCACCAGCCGGCCGACGCCGTCGGTCGCGCCGGTCACCAGCGCGGTCTTTCCCGTGAGGCTCATAGCGGTGCGCTCCTCCGTATCAGGCGTTGACGTCGACGACGATACGGCCGCGCACCTCGCCCTTGAGGACGCGGCCGGCAAGCTCGAGCAGCGCCGCCAGCGGCGCGGTCTCGGTCATGGCGTCGAGCTTGTTGGTCGGCAGGTCGCGCACCAGGCGTGCCCAGGCGTCGCGCCGGGGCGCGATCGGGCACACCTCGCCCGCCGGCAACGCGGTCTCCTCGACCGGCTCGATCCGCGCCGCCACCTTGCCGGCGTCCTCGTGCAGTATCAGTGCCGTAAATGTCATCGCCAGCCTCGATGCTCAGGGCTCTCCGCTATGCTGCCGGCAGGGCTGGGCGCGATTCAACCCCATCGACGCAGCGCTCAGCGCGAGCCGCGCTCGCGCGGGTAGGTCTTGATCCCGGGCAGGTCGGGCACCCATGACACGCGATGCTCGGCCCACAGCTGGTCGTCGGGCGGCGCCAGGCCCGACGGATCGTCGAGCGTGCCGAAAAAGACATCGAGCTTGTCGTCGCCGTCGCGCTGCCAGAACAGCGAGGAGCCGCAGGCTGCGCAGAATTGCCGCGTCGCGAAGCTCGAGGCGCGATAGCTGGTCGGTTTACCCGACAGCAGCGTGAAGCGATCGAGCGTGAACGCCGCGAACGCCGGCATCACGGCACCGGTGTGGCGCTGGCATTGCGTGCAGTAGCAGACGTTGACGTTGTACGGCGTGCCTTCAGCGCGATAGCGGATCGCGCCGCACAGACAGCCGCCCTCGTGGACAACGTTGGTCATCTCGAGATTTCCCGTGGTTGCCGATCCCCGCCAAGGCAGCCACGGCTCGGTTGCCAGAGTATTACGCCGACGCTCTTCCAAGCAGTGCTTCGCCGGCGCGTCGGATGTCGTCGGGCCACGGTTTCGAGCGGCGCGCCACCATGTCGAGCTGCACACCGGCCTGATGGAAGGTTGCGACCGGCCGGTCGGCGCGCACGTCGATCATCTGATGCACCATGCCGACCGAGGACTTGCCCAGGCGCACGATGCCGCTGCGGATCGCCAACAGATCGCCGGCCTTGGGGCGCGCGCCGATCAACGTGAGCCGGGTTTCGAAGGTCGAAAAGCCCTGCTTAGCGTCGCGCATGTAACCGGGCGTCATGCCGATATTGGACAAGAGGTGCGGATTGCAGGCGCTGAAGCGGTGCACGAATGCCGACCACGCGAGCGCGCCGGTGGCGTCGAGCTCGCCCGGCTTGACCAGGCTGCGACCGGTCGGCACGAACGCGCCGGGAAGCTCGTCCGGTGTCGGCTCGGCCACCTCCCAATCGGCGACGCGCTCGGCGATGGCAGGCGGCGCCGCGCCGGCATCCGGCACCAGGCGCTGCTCGACCAGGGTCGTGACGTCGCCGGTCACCGAATTGAAGAACTTGTGCGCCAGGGTCAGCGCGCGCGCCTCGGCGGCGACCACGCCGCTCTCGGCGTGCAGCCCGTCATTGGCGCGCAGCTCGTGGCGATAGCGCACGACCAGGCTGTCGGTGCGCCAGCCGGTCGCGCCGAGTGCCCCGGTCAGCGCCGCCGAGCAATCGTCGAGCCGGTCGAAGTAGAACGCGATGGTGAAATGCGCGAAGGCGTCGCATTC
>JACQAI010000194.1 GCA_016195115.1 Pseudomonadota bacterium | reverse complement strand
TCCCGGGCGCCGCCGGCGTGCCGGCGGCGCCGGCGCAGATCGCCGACGACCGCACGATCCAGGCGAGCGTGACCGCCAATCCGGGCACCCCGGCCAACAATCCGACCGGCGTGGCGGTTCGCGACGCCCTGGCCGCGGTCACCGCGATCTCGACCTACACCCAGGCGGACTTCGCCAACGGGGCCGACTACACCCAGTTCCTGGTCAACCAGATCGGCAAGCTCAATACCGCGAGCCAGGAGATCAACCACGCGGTCGCGATCAACGGCATCGTGCGGCACCAGCTGGGCGACGCGCAGACGGCCAACACCACCTCGTCCAACCTGCTCGAGCAGGGGCTGAACCAAGCCGAAGTCCAGGATCTGTCGCAGTCGATCACCAACCTCAACAACCTACAGACCCAGCTTCAGGCGACGTATCAGGTTACCTCCCAGCTGCGCGGCCTGAGCCTGGCGAACTTCCTGCCGGGATAATCGCCCGGGTGTGTGAGCTGCATCACAGAGGTTTAGCGTTTTTTAGGGTCAATTGGGCTAAGATGTCGGTCAGCAGAACGCTGACGCTTGCGCAAATGGTGCAAAAATGACCTCGCTCACCAGCGGCCAGATCGCGCTGTCGGTCTTTGGCCTTAGTCCGACCACAGGCAGCCTCAACTCACCCGGCTTCCCCGGCGGGCCGGTCGCCTACTACAACTACCTCGCCAAGAACGGCGCCAACCTGCTGGTGCAGTCGAACAAGAGCCAGAAGGTCGCCGGCGAAGTCGCCTATTTCCAGAGCCGGACCGCGCTCACGACGCCGTCCAAGGCCACCACCACAGTCAGGATCAGCGCCAACCTGCCGAGCACCGATCTGGTCGGCGGCTCGCGCACGGTCAACGCGACGGTCTACGACGGCAAGAGCGACAAGTTCACGGTCCAGGTGAAGTTCACCAATCTCGGCGTTGTCGGCACGACGCAGTCGTGGGCGGCGCAGATTGTGTCGGCGAGCGCGGTGGCCGGCAATCCGAACAATCTCACGGCGTCGGTCACGGCCGGCAACCAGGTGCTGACCTTCGACACCACCACCGGCGCCGTCACGGGCGTGTCGCCCGGCCCGGGCAGCACGACGTCAGGGGTCAAGCTCGGCGTCATCGCGACGTCGGACAACCAGCTCATCCAGCCGGTGTTCAGCTTCTCCGGCGGCGGCACGACCGGCGGCAACCTGACCGACACCAATGGCGCCTTCCTGGTCAACGCCGTGCAGTCCGACGGCAACGCCGCGGTCGCCGGCACCAACAACATCAAGACGGTCGCCGACGTCTTCAAGGACCAGCGCCTGCTCAACTTCATCTTGACCGCCACCGGCCTGGGCGATCAGACCCAGGCCATCGGCCTCGTGAAGAAGGCGCTGACCCAAGATCCGACCAAACCCGGCGCGATCGTCAACCAGCTGCCCAACAAGAAGTTCCTGGCCGCCGACCAGACACTGCAGCTCTACAACGGTCTCGACACCCTGCAGAGCGCGGCGACGATCCAGTCGTTGATCACCAACTTCCAGCAGAACACCTTCGAGCAGAACATTGCCCAGACCGACCAGTCGGTGGCCAACGCGCGCTACTTCGCCAAGAACATCGCCGCGACCGTGACCAGCGCCAGCACCACCACCAACGCGATCTTTGGCATCCTCGGCGACAGCGTGCTGCGCGAGGTCGTCACCACGGCGCTCGGCTTCCCCAAGCAGCTCGCCGTCCTGCCGGTGCAGAACCAGGCCGCAGACATCGCCTCGCGGCTCAACGTCAATCAATTCAAGAACCCGACGTTCGTTGCGCAGTTCGTGACCCGCTATCTGACCCAGGTCCAGAACAGCCAGTTCCAGGCCGATCTGGGCGGCGGCTCGGGCGACATCGCGCTGGCGTCGCTCTTCCGCTGACCCCGCCGCCGGCGCGCCGACGCCGGCCCCCACACCCTGGCGTCGAGGCCCCCGGGCTGGTATCAGAACCGGTGCGACCCGGTCACTTTGGGCGGGTCTCCCACGGAGGGTCGGCCAGATGGGCCTCAAGCTCAATTTGCGGGCCAACGAGCGGCTGGTCATCAACGGCGCGCTGCTGACCGCGCTCAAGCCGACGTCGCTGCTCATCAACAACCAGGTCTCGATGCTGCTCGAGCGCCACATCATGCGGCCCGAGCACGCCAACACGCCGGCGCGGCGGGTCTATTTTGCGATCCAGTGCGCCTACATCGCCGACGCCAGCGAGCGCCAAGTCTTTCTCGACCAGGCGACCACCTACATCCAGGATTTCGAGGGCGCGACCGAGTCGCCGAAGGTCCGCGGACTGCTCACCGACATGCGCCGCAATGTCGAGCAGCGCGCCTATTACGACGCCCTCAAGCTGTGCCGCGATCTGATCGGCTACGAGCAAATCGTGCTCAATCTGCCGCCGCTCGACGCGTTTTCCACCCCGGCGACCGGCTAGCACGACAGGGGGCGCAGCCCCCGCCGCGCTGATTCTTTGGGCGTTCGCGGGGCTTTTGCCCCTGCCGCGCTAGACGCGGCCACGCGCGGCGCGCGTGCGGTGGCGCACCACGCCCGCCACATGGTCCGGAATCCGTCCTCGAGGTCGTGGACGAACTGACCCGCGTTGCACAGCGGTGACGCCGCCATGCGCGGCCGCAGGTTGAGGCGGATGTCGGCGAGTCGCGGCAGGTCGCCCGCCAGCTCGGCGGCGATGCGCACATAGTCGTCGCGGTCGCGCGCCGTGGTCTCGGTCAGGCCGGCATTGGACAGGTGGCTGAACGAGTGCCGGCTCTCGAACCGGTCGCCCGGCCAAGTGACAACCGGAACCCCCATCCACAGCGCCTCGCAGGTGGTCAGCCCACCCGAGTAGGGAAAGGTGTCGAGGCCGATGTCGGAGGCGTTGTAGCTGTCCATCATCGCCTTGGGATCGCCGCCGCCCTCGAGCAGCACGCGCTCGGCCGCTATGCCGTGGCTGGCGAAGCCGGCGTGGATGCGCTCGACGTTGAGCGGCGCGTTCAGCCACTTGTAGCTGAGGCGCAGGCGGGCATGCGGCACCGCCGCGAGGATGCGCGCCCAAACCGCGATGGTGCCGGCGTTGATCTTGGCCGGATTGGGGAACGAGCAGAACGTCACGAAGCCGCTCTCGAGGGCGGGCAGCGGCCCGACCGACGGCGCCATGACGAACGGCTCGTAGCAAATGTAGCCGTGGGGCATCCGGTAGACCCGCTCGCTGTGGAACGCCTCGAGCTCGGGCGGCACGTGGAAGCGGTCGGCGATCAACCAGTCCATCGCGCGCAGGCCGGTTGTGCCGACATAACCCGCCCAGGTCGCCTGGACCGGGGCCGGCTTGTGCGCGAAGGTCACCAGACGGTTCGCCGCGGTGTGTCCCGACAGGTCGATCAGGATGTCGATGCCGTCCTCCCGGATGCGCTCGATCAGGTCGGGGTCGGACATGTCGACGGTGCGGCGGAAATGGTTGGCGTGCGCCTTGATCCGATAGCCGACGTAGTCCTCGCCGGAACGGCCGGAGTAGCAGATCGACTCGAACCGGCTCTTGTCGTGGCGCGTGATCACCGATGACACGAAGAAGCCGACCGGGTGGACGGCGAAATCGCCCGACACGTAGCCGATCTTGAGCGGCCGCTCGGGATCGGGCGGATTGGCGTGGCGAAACTTCGGGCGCTTCTTGCCGTGCACCAGGGTCTCGTAGCGGCGATGGCTGCGCAGCAGCGCCCGCGGCGTGGTGCCCTCGAGATAGTGCGAGGCGAACAGGAAGTTGCTGAAGATCCCCGGGTTGCCGCGCTCGTCGACGACCTTCTTGAAGCGCTCGAGCGCGATCTCGATCCGACCCAGCGTCAGCAACGTCAGGCCCAGGTTGTTGAGCGCCGGCGAGAAGGTTGGGTCGATCTCGAGCGCGTGCTCGCACGCCGCGATGCATTCCTCGAGCTTGCCCATGGTGTGATAGACGATCGCCTTGCCGGCCCACGGCACCGCCTGCTCCGGATCGAGCTCGATGGCGCGCTCATAGGCCAAGAGCGCTTCGTAGGGCAGGTTGAGCGCTTTCAGGACATTGCCGAGGTCGACCTGGGCGTAGCGGTTTTCGGGATCGAGCTCGAGCGCACGCTCGAGCGACCGGCGCGCACCGGCGTAGTCGCGCTCCTGATTCTGCGCGTAGGCCAGGCTCCGCCACACCCCGACGTTCTTGGGGTCGACCTCGAGGATGGCGTAGCACTGGGCGGCCGCCGCACCGTAGCGCCGGGTCGCGATGCAGCACACCGAGATCGCGATGCGCGTGTCGATGTCGTTGGGATCGAGCTCGAGGGCGCGCTCGAGATGCTTCATCGCGGCGTCGAACTGCTTCTGCTGCTGCATGAGCCAGCCGAGCTTGCGTTCGGCCTGCAGGTTGGTCGGGTCGAGCACGACCGAGCGCTCGAGCGCGACGACCGCCTCGTCGAGGCGATCGACGGCCTGCAATGCCAGACCGAGGTGATAAACCGCCTGGCTGTTGTCGGGCGCGACCTGGGCGGCGCGCTCCAGAAGCTCGAGACCGACCGCGGCGTTCTTATCCTCGAGCTCGATCATGCCGAGGAACTGCATGGCGTCGACGTGATCCGGCTCGCGCTCGAGGATCTGGCTGTAGAGCGCGCGCGCGTCGTCGAGCAGGCCGGCCTTGTGCCGGCTCTGTGCCATGATGAACAGGGGATCGGGGCCAACCATGGTCGAGATGTCGGGCCAGCGGCGCGATTGAGGGCAGAGACAGAGGTCTGGCGAAATATGGTAACGATTTCGTTACTTTTTTGCCTGAATTTCGCGCCGGCGCACGGCGCGCGTTCGCGGGGGATCGACCTTGGGTAGCACGAACTTTGGACCGCCCCCCGACCTCGTGGCGTTTCTTCAGCGGACCTTCAACATCGCGTGCTTCTTCGAGACCGGAACGCTGCTCGGCCAAACCACCGCCTGGGCGGCCGAACGGTTCGCCCACGTCATAACGGTCGAGCGTGCACCCGAGTTTTTCGCGGTCGCCAAGGCACGGTTTGACGGTGATCCGCGGGTGCAGACGCTGTTCGGCGACTCGCGCGAGCACATGAAGCTGCGCGCCGGGGGGTTGCCGACCACCCTGTTCTGGCTCGACGCCCATTGGAGCGGCGACGTCACCGCCGGCGAGGATGACGAGTGCCCCCTGCTCGGCGAGATCGCCGTGATCGCCGGCGAGCTCGACCGGCATTTCGTTCTGATCGACGACGCGCGGCTGTTCTTGGCGCCGCCGCCGCCGCCGCACAAGGCAAACCACTGGCCGTCGCTGTGCGAGACGCTCGACGCGTTGCGCACCCGCCACCAACCCTACGTCGTGGTGCACGACGACGTGCTGGTCGCCGTGCCAGAGCGCGCCCGCGATCTGCTGGTGGCGTTCCTGCGCGGCGAGATCGGCGCGCCGGCCCCGGCGACCCCCTGACCGCCGACCGCGCCCGCGGTGCCATGAACAGCCTCGCCCACGCCGGTAGCGATCCGTGCATTGCGTGGGCGCCGACGCCGGACGATCTGATCCTGATCGTCGGCGCGACACCGCCCGACCGTCCGACAGCGCTGCGCGGGGACGCCCTCGAGACCGTCGCGACCGCATTCGACCTGACCGTGGGAGACCGCTCGGTCGCGCTGCGCATCGCGCGGTCGGGCCGACGCGGCGAGACCGCTCGGCGGCTCGCCGGCCCAACGGTGCCGGCCGCGCTCGCCGAGCTGGCGCGGCCGGACGCGCCCATCGGCGCGCTGGTTCTCGAGACCGATGCCGCGCCGCTGGCGGCCCTGCTCGATGCGCTCGGTACAGCGCGCGCGCCGGCCGTGATCGCCATCGCCCGCGCCACCGCCGGCACGGGAGGACGTTGGGACCCGCCGCTGTTCGATGCCGGCTACGTGCGCGTGCGCGCCGGCGCGTGCGCGCTCGTCACCGATGCCGCCGACGCCTACGTGCGCTCGGCGCTGCTGACCGATCTTAGCCTGCTGCGCGAACCGTCGAGCAACGCCGTCTCGATGCAGAGCCTGGGCAACAACGGACGCTTTGCCAATCAGCTGTGGCAGTACGCCTTCCTCCATCTGTACGGGCTGCGCAACAACTGCCGGGTGCAGACGCCGCGCTGGATCGGGCAGATGCTCTATGGCCTCGCCGCCGAACCACCCAACCCGTCGTTCTCGTGCCAGTCCTTCACCCTGTTCACCGGCGTCGAGCGGCATCTGTGGACCATGGCGGAGCCACCGCGCAACATCGACTTCTGGGGCTATTTCCAGGAGGTCCCGGAGTCGTGGCGGCACCACCGCGCGTTGCTGCGCCGGCTGTTCACGCCGCAAGCCATGTTCGTCGAGCTGATCGATCGCTGGATCAAGCGCGTGGTGCCGCCCGACGCGACCTTGGTCGGAATCCACGTGCGGCGCGGCGACTACCCGCTGTTCAATCACGAATCCATGCCGTGGTTCCGCCCGATCCCCTTCGAGTGGTACGACGCGCTGCTGCGCGAGCTGTGGCCGACGCTCGACCGTCCGGTATTGTTCATCGCCACCGACGACGCCGCGGCAGTGGCGCCGCAGTTCGCCGACTACGACCCGCTGATCGCTCCCGCCGCCGAGCTGGCGCTGCCCGAGCTCGGCTTCTTGCCGGATTTTCACATCATGCAGCGCTGCGCCATCCTGGCGGCGAGCAACAGCAGCTACTCGCGCATGGCCGCGCTCTTGGCGACCGGCGACCAAGTCACGTACCTGCCGAACATGGCGGCGCAGCGCTTCGAGCGCTACGAGCCGTGGTTCGACGACAATTTCTGGGCGCGCTTCGAGGCCTAGCGCGGCGCCCGAAACATGGGTTCCCCCCAAGGGCTCGAGGGCTTGGCCGCCTCCCGCGCCAGCGTTGAGAAATGGTGTCGCCGGACGCGCGGCGCGCCTCGGCTATACCAAGCGTTAACCCTATGTGCCGAAGCTGGGGCCGGCTCCAGCACCGGTTTGTCGATATGAGCGCGAGCGCGATCGCTGGCTCGGCGGCGCCCGAAACGGCGTTCGGCGAGCACTTCATGTTTGAGTTCGGGCGCCTGCTCAACGGCGTCGAGCAGGCGCGCGTGGACTACCGCGCCGCCACGCCGTTCCCCCACATCGTCATCGACGACTTCCTGACCCAGGAGGCCCTGGTCGAGGCGATCGCCGCGTTCCCGCCGGCCGAGGATCCGCTCTGGCAGATCGAGGACTACGTCGTCCAAGAGCACAAGGTGTCGCACAAGAAGGCGTGCAACGAAGAGCTGCGCATGCCGGTGGTGATCCGCCGGATCCTGCGCGAGCTCAACAGCTCGCTGTTCCTGCGCTATTTGTCGACCCTGACCGAGATTGCCAATCTGCTCCCCGATCCGGCGTTCGTCGGCTCAGGCATGTTCCTGATCGAGCCGGGCGGCTTCCTCAACGTCCACGCCGACTTCAACGTCCACTTCCTCAACAAGCTCGATCGCCGGCTCAACCTGCTCCTCTACCTGAACCTGGGCTGGCAGGAGGAGTACGGCGGGCATCTCGAGCTGTGGCAGCAGGGGGTGGCGCGGCCGACCAAGTCGGTCCTGCCGATCGCCAACCGCTGCGTGATCTTCTCGACCACGGATCACTCGTTCCACGGCCATCCGCGGCCGCTCACCTGCCCGCCAGGCCGGTCGCGCAACTGCCTGTCGCTCTACTACTACTCGAAC
>JACQAI010000193.1 GCA_016195115.1 Pseudomonadota bacterium | reverse complement strand
TACGGGGTCGCGCGGCCGTGCCGCGAGGGTATCAAGATCGGTCCGCTGTTCGCCGACACGCGCGCCGACGCCGAGGCGCTGTTCGATGCGCTGCTCGCCGGCAGCGGCGCGGCCGACCCGGTGTTCCTCGACGTGCCCGAAGCCAACGCGGCCGCGGTCGCGCTCGCCGCGGCGCGCGGCCTGGCGCCGCGCTTCGAGACCGCCCGCATGTATACCGGCGCGGTGCGCCCGGTCCGGCTCGATCGCGTGTTCGGCGTCACGAGCTTCGAGCTCGGCTGAGCGCGTCCACGCCCGCGGGTCCGCGAAGGTCGCCGAGCCGGCGGCGACTGGGCTAGGGTTGGAGCCGACCGGGGGCGGTCGCGCCCGTGATCGCAGGCCACCGGCAGGGGAGGGACCATGCGGCTCAAATCGAAGATCGCGATCGTGACCGGCGGCGCTCACGGCATGGGCGAGGCCGAGGCCAAGCTGTTCGCCGAGCACGGCGCGACGGTGGTGGTCGCCGACGTGCTCGAGCGCGAAGGCGAGGCGGTGGCCGCGGCGATTCGCCAGAGCGGCGGCCAAGCGCGCTTCGCCCGGCTCGACGTCACCGACGATGCCAACTGGACGCGCGTGATCGCCGATGCCGTGGCGGCGCACGGCCGGCTCGACATCCTGGTCAACAACGCCGGCATCAGCGGCAGCACCGTCGGCGACCACGACGACGTCGCCGGCTGGCAGCGCATCCTCGCGGTCAACGCCACCAGCGTCTATCTCGGCACGCGCCGTGCCGCCGCCGCGATGGCCAAGAGCGGCGGCGGCGCGATCGTCAACATCTCCTCGATCATGGGCATCGTCGGCAGCGCCGAGGGCCACCCGGGGTACCACGCCTCGAAGGCAGCGGTGCGCAACTACACCAAGACCGCGGCGTGCCGCTACGGGCCGCAGCGCGTGCGCGTCAACTCGGTGCATCCCGGCTATCTGCCCGCGATGCTGAATGCGACCAATGCCGGTACGCGCGCCGACAAGATCCCGCTGACGCCGCTGCGCCGCACCGGCACGCCGCTCGAGGTCGCCTACGGCGTGCTGTTCCTGGCATCCGACGAGGCGTCGTTCATCACCGGCGCCGAGCTCGTGATCGACGGCGGCTACATCGCGCAGTAATCGAAGCGGGCGGTGGAAATCGAATCCGGCGGTGCTTGGGCGCGGCGACGGAACTCGGTCGACGGACGTGGCGGATTCCATAAACCCGCGAATTCCGGGCACTTTTGCGTCTTCGTACGCGGCGGGTTGACAGCGGCTCAGGGGCTCTCCTATACGCCCGCGTCATGGAGCGAGTGCGCTCGCTCCCAGCGCCGTCGAGCCTCTCTTGTGTGCCCGGCGCGGTTCCAAGCGATCTCTGATCGCTGTCGTCTCCTATTGTCGCGCGCACAACGTGCTCCGTTGTGGGGTCCGTGGCGCCGAATCCAGAATTCGCGAGATCGTCATGTCCGTCTATTCCGGCGACCCGCCCGGGTGGCCGAGCAGCGCGATGCCGCCGATGCCATTCGGCGGGACGCGTGCCCGTGCAAGCGAGCGGTAACACGCCGAGCTTCCAGGATGTCGCGCTTTGGCTGCTCGCAGGCGTGCCGTGGCCCGGCATGGTATCGCCATCGCCCTCCGGCATGCTCCAACTCGCCGGGATGTATGATGATCGGCAAGGATTCCCGGGACGCTTTCCCGGGGCTTTCGGATATCCTCAGGCAGATCCATGGGCCGATCTGAAGATGCTCGCGCCCAATCCGCGAACGCTCGATGCCGATCCGAACATGATAACCCAGCCGCCACAGCAGCCGCCGCCCCAGCTGGAGTGGGGGGCCGATCCCCGTGACCCGTACCTGCTGAGGCCGGGGTGGCGGGAGGTCTAGGGGATAGGGTGGAGGCTCGGGTCGTATGCTCAAGAGAGAGCTGTAGCGGATTCGCCCGTATGATGCCTCGCGTATGGCTGGCTCTGATCGCGCTCCTGGTTTGCACCGCCCAGGCGCAGCCGCCAGCGCCCTATCCCTATGAGCGGCCGTACACGATTCCGGCGCCGCCGGGATTTCCGGACCGCGTGCTGTTCGGCCCCGGCACTATTGCACTGAGCCCGGGCAGCCAGATGATCATCCGGCGCTGGGCGGCGTTCTTCGCCGAGCATCCCCACGCCGCCGTGATCGAGGGGCACGCCGACGATCCCGGGGATGACGACGCCAACCTGGCGTTGGCGGCGCGCCGTGCCGAGATGGTTCGCGAGGCGCTGATCGCGCTCGGCGTTCCTGCCACGAACCTGAGGCCGCGCGCCTTCGGCAACACCCGGCCGATCGCCCACGGCGGCGATCTCGCGGCGCGCGCCGAGAATCGGCGCGTCGTCGTGACCTTCCCGACCGCGCCGCGGTAGCGCGTCGCCGCCTCCGACCTCGGCGGCGGCGCCCCGGCTGTCTCTCAGCGCCGGCAGCCGCGCGCGACAAATCGAATCTCGGCGCGTCGGGCGGCGGCGCGCGAGGCGGGTACTGCCGCGATGAACGCACAGAAACCCGCGATTTTCGGGAGTTTCCGCAATGCCGAGCGCGGCGGCTTGACAGCGCGCCGGGCGCCCCCTTACACGCACGCCTCCACGGAGCGAGCCTGTTCGTTCCCAGCGCCGTCGAGCCTCTCGCGTGTGCCCGGCGCGGCTTCAAGCGGTCCGACCGACCGCTGTCGTTTGCTTTTTTCCGCTTCCGCTGACCCAGCGAGAACGCCAGCCATGGGCATGTTCGACGATCCCCTGCCGCCGTCGATGCGCTATCCGAACCTGCAGCCTGATCCGATGCCGCCGCCGGGCGACGCGTTCATGCCGTGGCGACCCCCGTTCGGTCCCGCGAGCGATTCCGGCTCGTTGGGCACCGCTGCGCGCGGCACCATGCCGAGTCTCGCAGACGCGCTGCGGTTCCTGCACGCCGGCGAGCCGTGGCCCGGCATGGCGCTGCCGCCCGGATACTGGCCCGACACGACCGGTATGCCCAGCGGTGCCACGCTCGACGGCTTGCGCGGCGGGATACCGCCCAGCTCGTGGTCGCCGCCCGACATGCGCATGCTGTCCCCGGCGCAATCTCCCGATCCCTTGCGCCAGATCGACACGACGCTGGCACGAATCCAGGCGCTGCTGACGCCCGATGCGCAGGGGCGCGTGGCTGCGCTCAGCGCTGTCGGTTCGACGGCACCACCGCCATCCGATCGTTCCAATGATGCGCCGGCCGCATCAGATACAATCGCGTTTGAGCCACTCAAACATGGCTTTGATGAGACGAACGCGTCGCCAGACGCAGAGGACTCGGTGGGCGACGGTGATGTTGAAGACGATCTCGATGCCGATGACGTTGCAGGCCCATATCAGGTTGCGGCGGCAGGTCGCCAGGATCGCCCGTCGACCGCCGGAAGAGGGCGCGCGAAGACATCCGTAAAGAGCCAAACGGCAAAGTCCGCCCCGATACCTGGGACGGGTTTCGGCGCGCAGCAAGGCCGAACAGGGATGGCGACGCACTACTACTGGAATGGAACTCCGCTCGTCACCTTCCACGGAGCGCGGAATTATCGGAACAACAATCCAGGCAATCTCCGGTACAACAACGTCGAAGATGCACGCGATCATGGTGCGCTGAATATCGATCGTGACCGGTTCGCTATTTTTCCATCTTACGATTCTGGCTCGAGGGCACACCTCGATCTTCTTCAGAGGAAGTACGGAAAGCATTCAGTCGATGCCATGGTGACGGAGTATGGGCGCGACGCAGCCCTGTCGGACGAAGAGAATGAGAAGCAAATCAAAATTTATCAGGACAAGCTTGCCGACTACCTCAAGAAGGACGCGCCTCGTCGCCCAGGCGACACAAGGGAATTGGGTCATGACACGGTGTTGGAGACACTCACCCCCGAGCAGCTTCAGGGTCTAAGGCGGGTCATGGAAACGCACGAGGGATTTTGGAGGCCGGGAAACCGGAAGGTGTGGCACCCGCAGCCAGGGGGGGCGTGGTATCCATAGATCCGCCATAATCGATGATCAAAAATCACGACGTAGCCGCCGGCGATTGTGAGCCATGGCCCTGGAACGCCTATCTCGCGTCCGCTTGCGTGTTGCCGTGTTGGCGGGAGCGATCTGCCTTGTGGTCACACTGCCCTGCTCGGCGCGCGCGCAATACGGCGGCCATGTCGACCAGAGCTTCGAAATCTCCCATGGCGCTTACCGGATCAAGATTCGAGGCCCTCATCGGGGTGAGCGCGGAGACGGCGAGCTATGGATCTTTCGCGACGACCAATTGACCTATTACGACGCGAAGAGCGAATTCGACGTTGATCCTGACGTGCCGATCGGTACGGATCTCACCGGTGACGGCATTCCAAAGATTGTAATCCAGCAATTCACCGGCGGCGCGCATTGCTGCTCGATCGCGCTAGTGTTCGCGCTTGGCCGGCAGTTGTCGTTGATCGACAGGATCAATGGCCGCGACGGACCGGTACAGTTCGTACGCGAGGATGACACCGGCCGCTGGCTCGTTTTCTTGTCCGACTGGATGTTTCGCTATTGGCGAGGTCCGTTCGCCACGACACCGCAATGCGACCTCGTCCTGTCCTGGGACGTCGGGAAGTTCCGGCTAATCACCGAAGGCATGAGGCATCCGCCATACATGCGGGCCGCGCTGAAACACCGTGCCGCCGAGCTACGGGCGAGCGTGTACTGGAACCGCGACGCGAAGTTCGAGGTAGAACGCTACAACGCCGACCTCTGGATCGAGATGGCGGATCTGGCATATACGGGCAATCTGGCTCAGGCTCGCGCCTTGCTGCGCTTGGTTTGGCCGTGGGATTCGCACGAGCGCGCGATCGTCGAACGCGAGTTCGTCAGCATCCTGAAGAAAAGCCGGTTCTGGACCGATCTCGATGCCCTGGCGCGCGAACCCGTTCCGCGGGATCAACCGCCGCGCGGCTCGAAAGGTGCGCCTGACCCAATCTGTCACATGGGCTGATACGAGCACCGCGTTGGACGGGCGGCGCTTGACCATCACGCCGCGATTGGCTCGGTGACGAGGTCGCTGGTTGGCGCGCCGCAGACTGCATCCCTAATTCGCCACAATTGCGAGGAAGCATTCCGGATAACTTTGAAACGGAGATCGGGCGGATGGCGCATCTCGTCCGGACCCTCGAGGTGGTTGCCATTCTCGCCTCCCTTCACCTGTCCTCTCCGGGCGGGGTAGAGGCTCAACCCGCAGACGATCAGCCGGAAGAGGCCCCCCTGATCGACGAGGTGACGACCGAGGCGACCGTCGGGCCGTATCGAGTTACCATTGACCGGCCGAGCGAAGGCGGCGAGCTGCACGTCTTTCGGGATGGCACGTTGGTCTTTGCCAGGTCCGGCCGCGACAGCATCGTGCACTTCTTCTTCGACCGCCGGGCCTCGCCGGGGACCGACATCACCGGCGAGGGCATCCCGGACCTGGTAATTCACACCACCACGACCGACTATCGCTACTGCTGCGACGCCCTGTTGCTGCTCGAGCTCGGACCGCAGGTTCGGGTGATCCAGGACATTAACGGTCGATACGGCAACGTGTGGCTCGAGCGCGAGCCCGAGAACGATCGCTGGCTGATCAAGCTCACCCCGCTCGTCGAGTTCATGTGGCACAGCAGCCACTCCGGATCGCCGCAATGCGAGCTGACGCTGGCGTATCGCGCCGGCAGCTTTCGGCTGGTCACGACTGAGCTCCGACAGCCACCGTATTCGCGCGCGGCGCTGCGTGAGCTCGCAGCCGGGATCCGCGAGAGCGGGACGTGGCTGAGCCCGGATGAGCGTGCCCTCGGTTGGTATCCACAGGATCTGATGTCCGACATGGTGGATCTGGCCTATACGGGCAATCTCCGGCAGGCGTATCAGCTGCTGCGTCTCTCCTGGCCGCGAGGCGCGGCTGAGCGCGAGCGGATGGAACGCGAGTTCGACGGCATTCTGCGCGACCAGCCCGAATGGCCGGAGGTTCGCGCGCTCAACCATTTGCCACCGCTTCCGGGCGCGGCACCGGCCGATCGGCCGCGCATCTGCGATCCCACCTGACGCGACGCCGGACGACGATGATCTCTCTCGGCAGTCGTATTTCCTCGCGCACCGTCATGCGGGACATCGGGATCGCTGCCGCCGCGTCCAATCGAATCCCGCGGGCCGCGCGTCCACCACGGGTCGGGTCAGCAGATGAGTCGGAGGCGCAGAGACCCATGCATTTCGGGCACTTCTGCAATCTCGTACGCGGTCGCTCGACAGAACGCTAAGCGCTTTCTTATACGCCCGCCGCCACGGAGCGGGCCTGCTCGCTCCCAGCGCCGTCGAGCCTCGGAGAAGCCCGGTGACCGACAAGAGCGGCGCGTTCGGCAATAATCGCCGGAACAACTATTACATCAGTCAGGGATGCCAGAATCACCAGTTCGGCTATCATGATCCCGTGCGACAGGACGGAACATCGCGCGGTGGCTCTGGGGATGAGACCACGGGCCCCTAGCGTACCTGTACCCGGCGGTCCCCTGGCGGTAGAGTTGCCCCGGCCAGAGCGTCCGCCGAGGCAGTCCCAGATGTCCCCATGGGCCGAGCAGCTGCTGCTGGATGCGACGCGCTGGGTGCTCGCCGGTGCGACGCTGGCTCTCGTGGGCTTCTGCGTTGTCTTCTATGTCTGGTTTGATACGCCCACGCCGGCCTGCGGCACCGACATCGTCAAACGTGTCGGCCTGCCGAACTCAATGTGGGTGGTCGAAGAGACGCAATGGAATTGCAGCACGCTCGGCGGCGGCCTGGTCCACATCGTCGCACGTAACGCGCGCACGACCATCGTGCTCGCTGAGCTCAGCGACCTGGTGGATCTCGAGTTGACGCCGCTGGGGAGCGATCGGGTGGCGATCACCATGCCGGACCCGGACGACACCACTCGCCCGTTCAGCGCCTCCTACTTGTTCACGGCCGAACCGGTGTGCGCGGCCGAAGGTCTCACGGTTGAGTATCGATTCCGTTCCTACCAGGATCCCAGCTCGCCGCCGCGCCCCTATTCCTGCACCTACCGCGTCGCCCGCTGAGCCTGGAGGCGCGCGGGCCGTCAGGCGGGACAACGGCGCCGCTCGCGCAATCGAATCCCGTCAGGGCCGCGGGTTGATTGCGCAGCGGCTGGCAGATGTGGCGAGCGCACGGAAAGCCGCGCGTTTCGCGCACTTCTACGCTGTCGTGTACGACCGCTTGACAGCGCTTCGAACACTCCCCTATACGCACGCCTCACGGAGCGATCCTGCTCGTTCCCAGCGCCGTCGAGCCTCTCGCGTGTGCCCGGCGCGGC
>JACQAI010000192.1 GCA_016195115.1 Pseudomonadota bacterium | reverse complement strand
TTCGCCGGGATGACGGTCTTGTTTTGCGATCGGGTCAACTCGAACGCATCGTGCTCTAGGGCCGTCGCGTCCGCGCCGGCGTGCGAAACTCGACGCGGACCGGCGGGCGCGGCCCCGGCGGTCGGCCGGGCGCGTCGCGGCCGCGCGGCTCGTGCCGCTGGGGCACCGTCAGGGACATCGTCGGATCCGCCAGGCGCGCCTCGATCCGACGCCCGCCAATCTCCAAGCCGTTCATCGCCTCGACGGCGCGCTCCGCGGCGCCCGTGGGGGCGAGATCCACCAGCCCATGCCCCTTGGTCTCGCCGGTCGCCGAATCGCGCGCCAGGCAGGCGGCGATGACGATGCCGAAGCGGTCGAACGCCTGGGCGAGCTGCGCGTCGGTGTAGCCCGTCGGGAGATTGGCGACGAACACGTTGCCCCGGAATTTCTGCGGTCTCATCTGGTCACGACCCTCGCGAGCCGCCCAGGCGAGATACCCGACGATCGACTCCGAGACCGCCCTCTTCAAGTTCCGTGCCGCGGCGGTTCGACCGGCTCGCGGGCGCGCACCAGACCAATGCCGATCCACAGCGCGGGAATCGCGCACACCACCCAGCCGGTGCCGTAGCCGCCGGTCAGGCTGAGCAGCAGGGCGAACACGCACGGTCCGACGAACGCGCCGACCTGGCCGAACGACAGCACGCCGCCGGTCACCGCGCCGATCTTGCCGGCGGGCGCCAGGCGGGCGGTCTCGGAGAGCAGAATGCCGTGCCACGACAGCGCGGTGGCGCTCTGCACGACGCTCACCAGCGCCAGCGCGGCGACCGGCCACGCCGCGCTCGACAGGCCGATCACCGCGACGCTGCCCGCCATGCCGAGCGCGAGACCGGCCATCACGCGGCGCGGCGCGACGTGGAAGCTGCCGAGCCAGCCCCACAGGACGCGGCACGGCATCGCGACCGCGACCACGATCGAGAACAGCACGCCCGCCGCGGCGAGATCGTAGCCGAGCGCCACCAGGTAGGTGACGAAATAGGCGGTGAACACCGATTGGATGCCGGTGAAGGCGAAGCAGGCGAACGACAGCGCGCGCAGCTCGCGGGCCACCAGAACCGCGGCGATGGTGGTGCGAAAATCCGACAGCCGGAAGCGCTGCGACGGCACGCGGTCGTCGTCGAAGCGCGCCCGCAACGGCTGCAGCATCACGGCGCCGACCACGCACGCCGCCGCGGTCGCCAGCATGGCGCCGCGCCAGCCCAGCGCGTCCGCCAGCGCGGGCCCGAGAAAGCCGCAGATCAGCAAGCCCGCCGGCACGGCGGTCTGCTTGATCGAGAACACCAGCGGCGCCAGGCGCGGCGGCGACACCCGGCCGAGCAGCTGCGAGCTGGTCGGCGTCGACGCCGCCGCACCGCCGCCACTGATGATCGCCGAGGCGGCGAACCCGAGCAGCCAGCCCTCGACCGCGATCGCCATGCCGCCGCCGAGCAGCACCAGGGCGACCTGGCTCATGCGCAGGGCGCCGTAGCGGATGATGAAGCTGCCGCAGCCCATCTGCCCGAACAGGGCGGCGACCGCCGTCAGGCCGTAATAGACGCCGACCCAGCCGGGATCCGCCGCCAACTCGGCCAGCACCAGCGGCGCCAGCACCGAGGGCAGCACCTTGCCGACCGACGCGAAGGTCTGCTGCACGAACATCGCCGCGAGGGCGGTCAAGACCAGGGACAATATGGATCCGCTCTTACACGAGTAACTCCTCCCCCGCGCGTCAGCGTGGGGGAGGGCAGGGTGGGGGCCTGACCTTGCCACGCGCGCCGGTGCGTGCCCAAGAGGAACTCGCTCTCTCTGTGTCCTCCGTGCCTCCGTGGTAAATCCTCCTTGCCGCGAGCATCACGGATGCTCGAAGCAAGCCCCCTCCTACCCTCCCCCACGCTGACGCGCGGGGGAGGGGGGTGCTTGTGGGCGCCGCGCCGCGAGGCGCGCTGGCGAGCCGATCAGCTCGTCAGATAGCGGCCCGCGCGCTTTTCCGCGTTGGCGAGGGCGTCGCGGGGCGTGCGCTGTCCTGACGCCGCCTGGGCGAACATCTGGAGCACGATCTGATCGGACAGGATGGCCGCGGCGGCGTAGCCGAGCTGGCCTTTGAAGGCGAAGCTGCGGCAGCGCGCCGCGGCCTCGCGAAACACGGTGCGCTTCGGATCGTCGGTCCACACCGGGTTCGATTGATAGGCCATGAGCGTGTGGCTCAGATACCCGGCGGAGCTGCGCAGCCAGTCGTCGTAGTTCGGATGCTCCATCATGAAGGTCATGAACGCCTTGGCGGCGTTCGGGAAGCGCGCGTGCTTGAACAGGAACATCGGCCGCATGATGTGCAGCTCGGTCGGTTGACCCACCGGCCCGATCGGGAACAGCGCGTGATCGGTGTCGGCGGCCATCGGATCGCGCGCCGCGAGCAGCTCGGCATAGATCGAGACCGGATTGTTCGTGCAGCCGATCTGGCCGGCTATGAAGGCGGTGTTGTTGCTCTCGGCGGTCCATTTTAGCGTGCCGTCGACGAAATGCGGGTAGAGCTCGCGGGCATATTCCAGCGCCTGCAGCGTCTCGGGGCTGTTGATCGTGCAGCGGTTTTTCTCGTCGAACACCGCGCCGCCGAACGTCCACAGCAGCCAGTGCGTCCAGCAGTTGCCGTCCGTCACCGAGGGGCCGAGCGACAGGCCCATCGGGTGCTTGTCCTGCTTCAGCTGCTTGGCGAGGCGCAGGAAGTCCGCGAGGTTGGTCGGAAAGGCGGCGAAGCCGGCCTGCTTCAGCCACGACACGCGATACGTCATGTAGTTGCCGACCAGCGCGACCGGCAGACACACCCAGCTGCCCTCGTGCATGCCGTAGTCGTGCGCGATCGGGTACCAGCCGCCGAGCTTCTTGCCGAGATGATCGGCGACATCGGAGAGATCGACCAGCTTGTCCGGATAGAGGTGGGCGTCGGCGTGGATCGACCACACCAGATCGGGCCCGGCGCCGCCGGTTGCGGCCATGTTCGCCTTCATCGCGACCTGGGCATCGGGCGCGCTGCTGACCTCGACCGACACGCCGGTTGCCTCGGTGAACGCGCCGACCAGCCGCTTGAAGGCATCCTCCTCTGATTGCACGAAGCGGCGCCAGCGCAGCAGCCGGAGCTTGGCACCCTTCTCGGGCGTGAACGGCTGGTCGGCCGCCCAGGCGCGGGCCCAGCCGGTCAGGCCGGCCCCCAGCATCGCACCCGCCCCGATCAGCGCCCGTCGCCTACTCAACATCGCCATGGTGGCACTCCTCCTTCATGGCGGAGAGTGTCGGCGCTCCCGACGCGCCGCTCACGACAAGATTTGTAGGATTCCGTAAGCAGACCGTGAGCCGCGCCCGCCGCGACCGGGCGCGCTTGGCCGGGCTCGCGTCACGGTGCGCATAACCGGCTTGCCCGGCCCGCCGGTCGGCGCCTAGGTTTCCCGGGGACGGCCGGCGCGCGCAACGCCGCCGCGGCCGTCGAGGACGAGAGGCGCCATGACGCGGCAGTTGCACCTCAACCTGTTCATCCATAGCCGCGGGCATCATGAGGCGTCATGGCGCCATCCGGCGTCGTCGCCCTTGGCGCTGACCGACATCGGCTACTACCAGGATGTCGCGCGCCGGGCCGAGGCGGCATTGTTCGACTCGGTGTTCCTGGCCGACCAGCTGGCGCTCGGCGAGGACGCCGGGCGGGCGGCGCGCACCTGGCTCGAGCCCCTGACCGTGCTGTCGGCGCTGGCCGTATCGACCAGCCGGATCGGGCTGATCGCCACTGCCTCGACCACTTATACCGAGCCCTTCAACCTGGCCCGGCAGTTCGCCTCGATCGATCACATCAGCAACGGCCGGGCGGCGTGGAACATCGTCACGTCGTGGCTGGCCGCGGCGGCGCGCAACTTCGGCGGCTCGGGCCAGGTCAGCCACGCCGACCGCTATGCCCGCGGCGAGGAGTTCATGACCGTGGTCAAGGGGCGCTATGCCCGAGCCGACCGCATCCGGCCGATCGACCACCGTGGCGAGGTCTATCAGGTCGCCGGGCCGCTCAACCTGCCGCGCTGCCCGCAGGGTCGACCGGTGCTGGTGCAGGCGGGATCGTCCGACACCGGCCGTCGCTTCGCCGCGCGGCATGCCGACGCCGTGTTCACCGCCCACATGGAGAAGCGCACGGCGCAGGACTTCTACGCCGACTTGAAGGCGCTGGCGGCGGCCGAGGGGCGGGCACCAGACCAGGTCCTGATCCTGCCGGGCTTGAGCCCGATGATCGCGTCGACCGAGGCCGAGGCGCAGCGCCTGGCGCGCGAGGTCAACGCGCTGTCCGACGTCGACGTCGGGCGCAAGCGGTTGTCCGATCGATTCGGCGGGCATGACTTCGCGCACCTGCCGCTCGACCGCACCTTGCGGCCGCAGGACTTCCCCGATCCCGGCGCGGTCCAGGCGGCGCGCAGCCGCGCCGAGGTGATCATCAACTTCGTGCGCCGCGAGCAGCCGACCTTGCGGCAATTGCTGGCGTACCTCGCCGGCGCGCGCGGCCATTTCACCATCGCGGGTACGCCCGAGCAGGTCGCCGATCTGATCGAGGACTGGTTCACCGACGGCGCGGCGGACGGTTTCAACATCATGCCGCCGCTGCTGCCCGCGATGCTCGACGCCTTCAGCACGGCGGTGATCCCGCTCTTGCAGCGGCGCGGGCTGTTCCGCACCGCCTATGCGGGCACGACCTTGCGCGAGCATTACGGCCTGACCTGGCCGACCAGCGCCTTCGAGGCCGCCCTGCTCCAGGAGACCCAAGGGTAGGGGAGGGGGCCTCTCCCGCGCCGCCCTAGCCGCAGCATCGCGCGACCGGCATGATGGCGACGACCCCCCACGGAGCCGACGGCATGAGCGGCGCGGGCGATACGAGACCCTACGGCGGCGATTGCGCGGATCTGGGCAAGCCCGCCGCGATCACGCGCATGCGCGGGCGCGGCCTGTGCTGAAGGGCGACCTCCGCGTCCTGCTCGACCTGCGCGCCCAGGTGTCCGAAAGCCCGGTGTGGGATGGCGACGCGCGGCGGCTCTATCTGGTCGACATCAACCAAGGCCTCATCCTGACCCATGCGTGGGACAGCGGGCGCACCACCAAGGTCGACTGCGGCGAGCCGGTCGGCTCGATCGCGCTGGCGCGCGACGGCGAGCTGGTCGCCGCGCTGCGCTCGAGCGTCGCCCTGGTCGATCCGGCGACGGGGTCGCAGCTGCATCTGGCCGCGGTCGCGCACGCGCGGCCGGACATGCGCCTCAACGACGGCCGCTGCGATCCCGACGGCCGCTGCTTCTGGGTCGGCTCGATGCGCGAGGCGCTCGACGAGCCGGCGGGCGTGCTCTACCGGGTCGACCCGGACGGCGGCGTGGTCCAGGCGGCCGACGACCTCGTGTGCTCCAACGGCCTCGCCTTCAGCCCCGACGGCGGCACGATGTATCACTCGGACTCGCGGCGCCGCACGGTCTATGCCTACGACTACGACCGCGCCACCGGCGCGGCGACCAACCGCCGCGTGTTCTGCGTCGCGCCGGAGGGCGAGGGCCGCCCGGACGGCGCCGCGGTCGACGCCGAGGGCTGCTACTGGAGCGCGCGCTACGCCGGCTGGCGGGTGGTGCGCCATGCGCCCGACGGAAGCGAGCTCTTCACGCTGCGCGTGCCGGTCGAAAACCCGACCATGTGCGCGTTCGCCGGCGACGACCTCGCGACCCTGGTGATCACCTCGGCCCGCGGCAGCCTGACCGAGGATCAGCTGCGCGCCCAGCCGCACGCCGGCTCGGTGTTCGCCGTCGAGGTCGCGGTGCGCGGGGTGGCGGAGGGCAGGTTCGGCGCGGGGGGCTAGTCTATAGTCTAGCGCGCGCCGCCACGCACCTCGACCAACCGCCAGCCGTCGCGTTCCATGCAGGCCTGGAAGCGGTCGCCGAACCCGGCGCTGATGCTGTCCAGCGGGGTTCGGGCGCTGGTTTGCTGGCATGCGGCGCGGGTCGCGGCGAACTCGGGGCCGCTGCCCCCGTCCTTGGTCCAGGCCTTCGGGGTCTCGCAGCCGCCCGCCGTCACGGCGATGCACAGCAAGACGAGGGTCGAACGCCAATGCGCCATGCTTCTCCCCATGGTCCAGACGCTATCCTCGATGTTATCCGCGATGAGCCCAATCACGCTGCTGAGGAGGTATGCGACGATGTTGACGGCCCATAGGCTCAACGATCGAATTTGCGCCCATTCCCACAATGCGGCGCACGCCACGGAAGTCCCCCCGAACGCCAGGCTGCTGTTCTGCAACGGCCAGGTTGGTGCGCGCCTGGACGGTACGGTGCCCGAAGACCCGCGTGAACAAGTCGAGGTGATCTTCGAGCGCATCGGCATCATTCTCGCCGCGTCCAACATGACATTCGAGGATGTCGTGAAATTCACGGTCTACGTCACCGACAAGTCCATCCTGGACCATTATTTCGCCATGCGCGGACGCATCATGGGCGATCATAGCCCGCCCGCCACGCTTCTGGTCGTCAAGAAGTTTCCCCGTTCGGGTGTCGAAGTCGAGATCGAAACCGTCGCGGCGAAGGCTGACGAGAGCGTGATTGGGTCAGGTTGAATCGTCCACCCTTCTCGTCAATTCTGGGGTCATTCAATTCCGGTCAATTCCGGGGACAATTCCGGGGACATCATACTTAATTCACCTGCGCAATTCAGAAGCCCTATCGCCGATGGCCGGGCCAACGAATGCCCAAGGCTAAGTATTGTGTCCCCATAACTTTGCCGGGCCAACGAATGCCCAAGGATAAGTATTATGTCCCCGTAACTTTCGTGTCTCACTTTAGGGGTCCACTCCACCCGACCCGCCGGCGTC
>JACQAI010000191.1 GCA_016195115.1 Pseudomonadota bacterium | reverse complement strand
GTCTGCATCGCCTCGCGCAGCTTGAGGTCGAGCGCGCCCAGCGGCTCGTCCATCAGCAGCACGCGCGGCGGGTGCGCCACCGCGCGCGCCAGCGCGACACGCTGGCGCTGGCCGCCGCTAAGCTCGGCGGGGTAGCGGCCTTCGAGCCCGGGCAGCCGCACCAGGTCGAGCAGCTCGCCGACGCGCCGGCGGATCGCCGCCGTCGCGGCGCCGCGCTCGGTCAGGCCGAAGCCGATGTTGTCGGCCACGGTCATGTGCGGGAACAGCGCGTAGTCCTGGAACACCATGCCGATCTCGCGCCGGTTGGGCGGCACGTCGCTGACGTCGTCGTCGTCGAACAGGATGCGGCCGTGCGCCGGCTCGAGGAAGCCGGCGACCAGGCGCAGCGCCGTCGTCTTGCCGCAGCCCGAGGGCCCGAGCAGGCTCACGAGCTCGCCGTCGGCGACGTCAAGATCGAAGCCGTCGAGCGCCACGGTCGTGCCGTAGCGCGCGCCGACGTCCGCGAAGGTCAGCCGCGCCATGGCGCCGCGACCGGTGTCAGTTCGGGCGGCGGATCACCTTGCGTTTCCATTGGTCGAGCAGGTCGTTGAGATCGATTGCGGTGAGATCGGGGAAATACATCGCCGCGTAGGCCTCGCGCGTCAGCGGCAGCAGATCGGCCAGCGCCGGATCCGTCATCAGGCGGTCGGCGGCCTGCTGGTTGACCGGGCGCGCGCCGATCAGGCGGCCGAACTGCTCCTGCACGTCGGGCGCCAGGTACGCGTTGATGTAGGCGTTGGCGGCTTTCTCGTTGGGGGTGCCGCGGATCACGCCGAGCCATACGTTGCTCAGCACACCGCGCTTGTCCTTGATCGCCGGCAGGCTGACGGCGAGCGGTAAATCATCCTTCCGCCCGCGCTCGACCCAGCCGACATGCCAGTGCGCCGCCCAGACGTCGCCGGCCTTGAACTGCGCAAACAATTTTACCGACGACGTAAAAAACGCGCCGACATTGAGGCGCGAGATGGCGTCGAGCCCGGGCCCGAGATGCTTCTCGTCGCCGCCGTTCTCATAGGCGACCGCGATGATGCCCTTGATGCCCTGGATGATCGTGGCGTCGGGAAACGACACGCGCCCGGCCAGCTTGGGGTTGGCGAGCTCGGCGTAGGTCTTGGGCGGCGCGACGCCGAGCTCCGCGAGTTTTTTCGCGTTGTAGACGATGCCGTCGACGGTCGACGAGTTCGCCACCATCGAGGGCAGGCGGTCGCGCGCCTCGAGGCTTTGGGCGTTCGGGATATCGGCGTAGCTGAGCGCCGCCAGCACGCCGGCCTCGACGAGGTCGTTCCGGTTGTGCTCGGAGAACTCGATCATGTCGAACGGCAATTTTTGGCCCCGGGCAGCAATCAGCTTGGCGAGGTTCTCATGCGGGTTGCCGAGTACGTACTCGATCGTGGCGCCGCGCGCCTTCAGCCGCGGCTCGATGTTGGCCTGGATGAACTGCAGCCAGCTGCCGCCCCAGGTCGCAACCCGCAAGGTGCCCTCGAGCCGCTCGTCGGCCGCCCGGCCGGGCGCCGCGCCGGCGACGATCAGCGTCGCTGCAATCGTTGCGTGAATCAGGCCGCGTCGCATCACCACCATGACGACCGTGCTCCCCGGAATGGCGCCGCCATTATCGCCCGTTCACGGCCGGCCGGACAGACCGGCCACCTGCAAATACAGGTCGGATTCAGGCGAGCGGCGTGCGGTTGGCATCGCGGCGCTCGGCTCACGCCAGCCGTCATCCCCGCGCGAGCGTCGCTTTCGCGGCGATGACGGGTGTGGCGGCGGGAGGGGTGGGCCTGAAGGAACAGGAAAAAAACGGGATGGTGACCGGCGTGACCCGGATCGCCGGCGCCAGGCCGCCCTGCAAGAACAGGCGAAAAACAGGGCGGCGACCGGTTCGGATGCGGCGCGGCCCGGGGGCGGCAGGACCGGGCGGCCTGGAAATTCAGGGCGAATACAGGCCGGCGGGGTTGGCCGCGACGGCCGTGGTCGATCGGAGCGGAGAGCGCGGGGCCCATGGTTTGACATATATGCCGTATGGCATTATATGTCAATGCCATACTGTACGACGACGGGGCTCCAGGCGTGCTTCACGGCGCGGCGGACGACCGCGCGGAACCGGCGAACCGGCGTGGGCCACAGGATTCCGCGGCGGAATTTTCGGCCTCAGGCCTTTCGGCGGAGGCTGATCACGGCGATGCCGCCGGCAACGTTGAGGCCCGTATAGCCCTCGATGCTGACCGGCTGCAGCGTGATCGAATTGTTCAGGCCGCCGACCAGCACGTTGGCGCCGACACCGCCGACCACCGCGACGCTGGCGGTCGCCCCGGCGTAATCGCCCTCCAGGGCCCCCGGGGCGACATCGATCGCCGGGGCGAACACGCCCCAGACGATGACGCTGCCGGCCGTGTAGCCGAGATCGATGCCGAACTTGCTGATGGTGCCGCCATATTGCTCGGCGACCGCGCCGCGGGCGGCCGTGTACGTGCACTTGAGGTCCTTCGAGGAGCCGAACACGAAGCCCCAGCCGCTGTCGACGTTGCACGTCAGCACGCCGATCTTCACGCCCGGACCTTCGGCCATGGCCGGCGCTGCGAGCCATGCGGAGCCGGCGACGACCGCGGCAATCAATCGCTTCATGACTGCTTCCCTCCAGGGGCGACGGCGGCCGCCGCATCCGAACCCGATGGCGGACTTTGAGGGCCGCGCCGGATTCGGGTCAAGCGCGAGCGCCAAGCCGGCGCGGAACAATCCCGGTGGCGCGGGCCTCGGCCTCCGGTTAAGCGTGCTTCAACGCGTGGCGGACGACCTTGCGGAACAGGGTCGGCAGCGCCTGCTCGCCGAGGCGGTCGAGCGGGCACCAGATGCCGAGCTTGGCGTCGCCGCGTTTCACCGCCGCGGCCAGCACGGTCAGCTCGAGCTGGAAATGGGTGAAGCCGTGGGCGACCAGGCCGTCGAGCGCCCGCCAGCTGGCCTTGAGCGGCGCGGCGGCGCGCGCCGCGGCGAGGTCGACCGGGGCCTCGGTCCAGGCGGTGCTCGGCACCTCGATCATGCCGCCGAGCAGGCCAT
>JACQAI010000182.1 GCA_016195115.1 Pseudomonadota bacterium | reverse complement strand
GAGATGTATCCGGCGGTGGCGCCGCAGGTGCAGGTCTACGCGCCGCTGGGGGCCGACCTGCTCGACTACCTGGCGCGCATCGCGCGCTTCAATCGGCGGCCCGAGCGGCCGACCCACTGGACGATGGCGATCCACGCCGGCCCCGACTTCCTCGCGCAGCTGGCGCACGAGCGCCCAGGCAACATCGCGCTGATCTCCGGACGCAACCGCGGCAAGATCGCGCTGATCGAGGCGGCGCTCGCCGCCGGCCTGCACGTGCTCGCCGACAAGCCGTGGATCATCCGGCCGGAGGACTTTCCCCGCCTCGAAGCGGCGCTGCGGACCGCCGCGCAGCGCGGCCTGGTCGTTCGCGACCTGATGAGCGGGCGCCACGAGGTCAGCTCGATCGTGCTCGGCGCGCTGCGCCAAGATGCCGAGGTATTCGGCGACGCGGTCGCCGGCACACCAGACGAACCCGCCGTCGAGATGGAGAGCGTCCACCACTTGATGAAACAGGTCGCCGGCATCACCAACCCGCGACCGGCGTGGTATTTCGACATCGCCGAGCAGGGCGAGGCGCTGGCCGACATCGGCACGCACTTGGTCGATCTCGCGCACCGCACGCTGTTTCCCGATCAAGCGCTCGATCACCGGGCGGATATCCGGATCGACGCCGCGCGGCGCTGGTCGACCGCGGTCAGTCGCGCGCAGTTCCGCGAAGTCACCGGCGAGGCCGCCTGGCCGGAGGCGCTGCGGGCCGCGGTCACGGATGACGTGCTCGCCTACGCCTGCAACGGCCGGCTCGACTACGCCGTGCGCGGCCTGCACGTGCGGCTCGCAGCGGTGTGGAACTGGACCGCGCCGCCGGGCGGCAACGACACCCACCGCGCGGCGTTCCGCGGCAGCCGCGCCCACCTCGAAGTGCGCCAGGGCGCCGCCGACGGCGAACGCCGCGAGCTCTACGTCATCCCGGTTGCCGACGTCGGCGCCGCGCTCGAGCGCCGCATCGCGGCGCTGCAGACGTCATATCCCGGGGTCGCGCTCGAACGCCGGGACGCGGAATGGCGCGTGACGATTCCCGACCGCTACCGGGCCGGCCACGACGCCCACTTCATCGCGTTCATGCGCCAGTTCCTCGGCTACGTGGCTCAGCCCGCCAGCCAACCGGCGTGGGAGCCGTCCACCATGCTGGCCAAGTACGCCGTGACGACCGGCGCGGTGGCGCGCGCCGATCGCGGATAGCGGTTAGACCGCCCGCCGCCCGGCGTGCGACGACGTGACGGTGAAGCGCTGCCCGTCCGGTCCGGCGACGTCGAAGCTGTCGTGGATCCGGCCGACGCGGATCTTCGACGGCTTCCAGCCCTTGGCCACAAACTTGCGGCGCGTCGCGGCGACGTCGTCCACCATCAGGTCGAACGGCGCCTCGGTCCCCTTGGCCGGGCGCCGTTTCGCCTGAGTCACGACCAGGTGGGTGCCGCCCCGCAGTTCGAGCACCGCGAAGTCGTCGGCCTCGAAGATCGGCCGCATCCCGACGAACTCGAGCCAGCGCGCGGCTTCCGAGACGTCGGTCGCGCCGAGAAAGACGTGGCCGACCGCGACCGGCGGCCGGCGATCCTTGGACTTGGCCATAGCGATAACTATGCGCGCGCAGCCGGCGTGGAACAAGAACCCGCTAGGGGTCAGATTGAATCATCATCCGCTCTTCCCGTCATCCCGGCGAAAGCCGGGATCCAGGAGAGCAGATACCAATACCGGGCTTGTGGTCCTGGATCCCGGCTTGCGCCGGGATGACGGTCTTCTTTTGGGATCGGGCGCTCTACAACAGCAGCGCCATCAGGGTGCTGTCCTCGTAGACGCCGTCGAGCTTGCGATGGCGGCGGCGCACGCCCTCGACGACGAAGCCCACGGACTCGTAGAGCCGGCGGGCGCGCTGGTTGGACTGATAGACGCTGAGCTCGATGCGCTCGAGGCCGAGCCGGCGCGCGTCGTCGAGGGTCGCCGACAGCAGCCGCTTACCGACACCCTGGCCACGGATGTCGGGATGCAATCCCATGCCGAGCACGCCGGCGTGACGGTGCACCGGATGTTGCTGGGGCGTGATGTCGCACCAGCCAACAACGCGGGTGCCGTCCACCGCGATCTCGAATGGCCAGCCCCGCTCGATCATGCCCGACCACCACGCCAGCGAGCTCTCCGGCGCCGGCGCCTCGACCATGGCGAGATAGCGGCGCTCGCGCGCCACCACGTCGAGGCAAGCGCGGGTGCCTGGAATGTCGGCGATGCCACCGGGCCGGATGTCGATCGGCATGGAGAGGGCCTAAGCAGCAGACGCTCGGCTGGTCTTCCTGGTCGGGGCGCCGCGGTGGGGCAGCGGGTGATCGGCAATCGTTGGAATCTCGCCGCGCAACAAGCCCACCGGGCTGATATCCTCGTCGAGTTCGGGCCAGTGGACGCCGATGCCGCTGCCGACGATGCGCCAGTTGGCTCGCTGTTGCCGCGATCCCTTGAGCAAGCGCGGGAACCACGCGATCGGGGCGCTGATGGTACGGCCGTCCATCAGGGCAAACGACACCGAGTCGCGGGTCAGCGCGACGTCGCGGACGCGCGCACCGGCGTCATCCAAAATAGGCATGCCACGCTTGCCAGCACGCTTCTTCATGGGCCGCCGCGGCGGGTGGAGGTTTCGGCGCGGGTCAAGAGCTCGGTCAGGGTGACGCAGCAGATCACCAGTACGAGCACCCCGGCATAGACGCCGGTGGTGTTGTACTGGCCGGCGCTGGCCTCGATCAGATAGCCGATGCCGCGGTTGGCGCCGATCACCTCGCCGAGGATCGCCGCGGTCAGGGCGTAGCGCACCGAGATGCGCATGCCGGTGAAGATCCACGGCAGGGTCGCGGGGATCAGCAGCTTGAGGCCGATTTCGCGGCGCGTTGCGCCCATCAGCTCGAGCGCCTCGACGAGGTCGCCGTCGACGTCGCGCACGCCGTCGAGCGTGTTGTAGAGCAGCATGAAGAACACCGTGATCGCGACCAGCGCGATCTTCGATTCGATATCGATGCCGAACAGGATGATGAACAGCGGCGCCAGCGCGATCTTGGGCAGCGCGTAGAGCCCGGCGAGATAGGGCATGAGAATACGTTGAACAAAGGGCATGAAGCCGAGCGCGAGCCCGGTGGCGACGCCGATCAGGCAACCGATGACATAGCCGACGCCCATGGCCAACAGCGTCGCTTCCAAATGCCGCCACAGCGAGCCGTCGGCGATCCATTGCACGAGGCGCGCGAAGATCGCCGACGGGCTCGAGACCCAGAACTTCGGCACCAGCGTCCCCGAGGCGAGCTCCCAGGCGAGCAGCACGACGCCGATGATCAGGAGGCGCGTCACGACCAGGCCAGTCGTGGTCAGGACCAGGCGGGTGAGGCGCGGCCGCGGGTCGATGTCCTGGTCGGTCGGGCGGTCGGCGGGCACGGCGGTCATACGTCGACCCCCTTGGCGACCTCGTCCTTGAGCTCGTCCCACAGTTCTTCGTGGAGTCGCCCAAAACCCTCGGTGAAGCGCATCTTGAAGACGTCGCGCGGCCGCGGCAGCGCGACATCGCGCACCGCGCGAATGCGCCCGGGCCGCGCGCTGAACACGATGACGCGATCGGCCAGCGCGATCGCCTCGCCGAGGTCGTGGGTGACGAACAGCACGGTCATGCGGCGCTGGTGGACGAGCTGCTGGAGCTGATCCTGCATGAGCAACTTGAGCTGCGCATCGAGGGCCCCGAAGGGCTCGTCCATCAGCAGGCACTCGGGCTCGTAGATCAAGGTGCGGGCGAGCGCGACGCGCTTGCGCATGCCGCCCGACAGCTCGGCCGGATAGTGGTTCTCGAAGCCGCGCAGGCCGACCAGGTCGATCAGCTGGGCGACGCGCTCCTGGGCCTCGGCGCGCGGCACGGCGCGCGACTGCAGCTCGAGCGCGACGCCGATGTTGGCGGCCGCGGTGCGCCAGGGCAGCAGCGTGTCCTTCTGCGTGATGTAGCCGACCCGCCGGTTGAGCGCGGTAACCGGCACGCCGTCATAGAGCACCTCGCCGCGGCTCGGCCGCAGCAGGCCGGCGACCAGGTTGAGCGTGGTCGACTTGCCGCAGCCGCTCGGGCCGACCAGCGCGACGAACTCCTGGTCGCCCACCGTGAGATCGACCGGCTGCAGCGCCGTGACCTCCTGGCCGCGCACGTAGAACGTCTTGCTGGCGCCAACCAGCTCGATCTTGGGCACGCCGGCGGCGCGCGGGTCGCGCGCCGGCGCGTCGGCGACCATCACGGCGTCACGCGGCGGCACGACGCCACCGCAGCAGCCGGCGCTCAAGCCGGTTGGCAACCTCGCTGACCAGGATGCCCATCGCCATCAGGACGAGCAGCGCGGCATAGACGCCGGTCATGTCGAACTGATGCGCCGCCTGGGCGAGCAGCGAGCCGAGGCCGCGGCGCGCCGCCAGCAGCTCGCCGGTGGTCGCTGCGGCGAGCGCGTAGGGCAGCGCGATCTTGAGGCCCGACAGGATCCAGACCATCGAGGCCGGCGCCACGACCTTCTGGAACTCCTCGCGCCGGTTGCCGCCGAGCAGCTGGAACGACGCGATCAGGTCGCCGTCGATCGCGGCGACCCCGGCGAAGGTGTTGAAGAACACCAGGAAGAACACGACGATCGTGACCAGCACGATCTTGGGCTCGAGATCGAGCCCGAACCACAGGATCAGGAGCGGCGCCATGGTGATCAGCGGCACGCTGTAGAGCGCCACGATGATCGGGCGCAGCACGGTCGCGATCACCGGCGAGCGCCCGAGCACCAGCCCGACCACGACGCCGGCGCTGCCGCCGAGCGCCAACCCGACGAGCATCTCGGTCGCCGTCGTCAGGGCGTGGAGCCACAGATCGCCGATCAGCCAGGTGGCGAGACGGACCGCGATCAGGCTCGGCAGGCTGGTCCAGTCGTGGCCGAACTGGCGGCCCGCGACCTCCCAGACGCCGAGGAACAGGACTCCGACGACGACCTGCCCGATCAGCACGGCGCGCGCCGACTCGGCGAGGCCGGCCGCGCCGGCGGTTGGCCCGTCGGCGGTTTCGGCGCTGACGGCCGCCCGGGTCACTTGCCGAGAATCTCCGCCGCGGCTTCCTTGGCGAACTTGTCGTGGAAGGCGGTCTCGTACGGGACCTTGACCGGCGGCGCCGCCGTGATGTTAAGCCACGCCTGGGTCTTCTCGAAGGTCTCGCGCGAGATCATCGGCGAGGTCGGGATCGCCTTCACATAGTTCGCCCAGGCGGCGTCGAAGATCGGCTCCTCGATGTCGGGGAAGTCCTTGCGCATGATCTGGCGCGCGGCGGCCGGCTGCTCCTGGGCGAACTTCATCGCCTTGGTGTACGCCCGCACCGCCGCGCGTAGCACCTGTGGTTTGCGCTCGAGCGTGTCGCGGCTGGTGATGATGACGACGTAGGGCACACCGTCGATCTCGGGAATCACGTCGGTGAACGGGTCAATCGCGATCTGACCGACGCCCTGGCTGACCGCCATGTGGCTCTGCGGCGGACCCCACGAGAAGCCTTCGGTCGCTTTTTTGGAGAGCGCGGCCAGCATCGGGTTGCCGCCGGCGAGCGCCTGGATGGTCACGAAGCTGTCGGGATCGTGGCCGCGCGCCTTGAGCAGGCTGCGCGTCCAGGTATCGGTCGTGCTGCCCGGGGTCGTGATCGAGATCTTGAGCCCCTTCAGCCGTCGCACCCGCTCGTCGACCGGCATGGTCTTGATGATGCCGGTCTTCTGGATCGCCTCGTTGGACAGCACCAGCTGGATGTCCATCAGGTTCAACCCGACCGACAGCGCCACCAGGTTGCCGCCTTGGGTGATCGACTTCAGCACGTGGATGAAGCCGAGCATGGTGAACTCCGAGCTGCCGCCCATCAGCGCCGCGGCCTGACGCGGGCCCGAGCCGACGTCGACCGACTCGACCTCCAGGCCCTCGGCCGCGAACATGCCGCCGCGCAGGGCCAGGTGATGCAAGGTGAAGATGAAGCAATCGCCACCGAGCGCCGACGTGACCTTGGTGGCCGCCGCCGCGGGACCCGTTCCGAGCGCGAACAAGAGCACGCCCACCGTCGCCCACCAGCTTCGCCGCATCGGTTTCCTCCCTGGCTTCTCCGGTCTGGCACCGGATGTCGTGCACGCGGTGACGCTCCGCCGCGGCACCATGGTAGCCGGCCCACGGGCCCCGGCGAACTGCCAATTGCGCCGCGGCACGCGACGTGCTGACGCGGTCGACAGTGTCGTGCGCCGCGTGCTAGCAGGGCACGGCCCCGCCATGAACGCCATCGATCCGCGCCCGACGCTCGACGCACCCGACGACGATCCTTACCTCTGGCTGGAGGATGTCGACGGCACGGCGGCGCTCGCCTGGGTCGAGCAGCACAGCGCCGCGACCTTGGCGCGCTTCGGCGACGCACGCTACGCCGCCGACCGCGCCATGCTGCGCGCGATCTTCGACCGTCCCGACAACATCCCCTATGTCGGCCGGCGCGGCGCGCGCCTGTTCAATTTCTGGAAGGACGCCGCCAACCCGCGCGGCGTGTGGCGCGCGACCTCGCTCGACAGCTTCCGCAGCGCGGCCCCGGTATGGGACGTGCTGCTCGACCTCGACGCGCTAGCAGCGCGCGAGGGCGAGGACTGGATCTGGGGCGGCGCCTCGACCCGGCCGGTCAGCCACGACCGCGCCATGCTGCGGCTGTCGCGCGGCGGCAGCGATGCCGTGGTGCTGCGCGAGTTCGATCTCGCGACGCGCGACTTCGTGCCCGGCGGCTTCGACGCGCCCGAAGCCAAGGGCGGCATCGATTGGCTCGACCGCGACACCCTGGTGCTGTCGTCGGCGCTCGGCCCCGACATGGCGACCAGCGCGGGTTATCCGCGCACGGTGCGGCTGTGGCGGCGCGGTGCCGATCCCGTCAGCGCACCGGTCATCTTCGCGACCCGCCCGGAGTTCATGACCACCGGGGGCCACGTCGAGGACCATCTGGCCGGCGACGGGCGGCTGGTCTTCGTCGAGAAGCCCGGCTTCTTCGACTCGATCATCTGGCTCGGCGACGCCGGCGGCCCGCAACGGCGGCTCGAGGTGCCGACCGACGCCTGGGTGACGTGGCACCGCGGCTGGCTCGCGGTCAGGCCGCGCACGGCGTGGACCGTTGCGGGCGAAACCTACGCGCCCGACACCGTCGTCGGCATCTCGTTCGCCGCCTTCCTCGCCGGCGATCGCGGGTTCGCGCGCCTGTTCGAGCCGGCCGAGCGGCGCGCGCTGCAGGTCTTCTTCTGGTGCGGCGGCGCGCTGGTGATCTCGATCCTGGACGACCTCCGACCGGTCTTCGAGGTCTGGACCCCGAGCGCCGACGGCTGGACACAAACGCGCGTCCCGGGCGTGCCGGAAATCGGTGTCGCCCAAGTCTGGTCGCTCGACGTGCAGGAGGAGGAAAGCACCGGCGAGCTGCTGCTCAACACGCAGGATCCGGTGACGCCGTCGAGCTTGCTGCTGGTGCGTCCCGGCGGCGCGCCGGAGGTGCTGAAGCGCGCGCCCACCACCTTCGATGCCGCCGGCCTGACGGTGACGCGCCACGAGGCCGTGTCGACCGACGGCACGCGCATCCCCTACACCCAGGTCGGTCCGGCGGCGCTCACCGGCGACGCGCCGGTCCATCTGTCGGGCTACGGCGGCTTCGGCATCGCGATGCTCGCCGCCTACAACGCCGGGCTCGGCAAGCTGTGGCTCGAGCGCGGCGGCACCGGGGTGGTCGCCAACCTGCGCGGCGGCGGCGAGTTCGGCACGCCCTGGCACGAGGCCGGGCGGCGCGCCGGCAAGCGGCTGTCGCGCGACGACTTCGCCGCGGTCGCCGCCGATCTGGTGCGGCGCGGCGTGACGCGGCCGGAACGCATCGCCGCCGAGGGCGGCTCGAACGGCGGCATCCTGATCACCAACATGCTGACGCGCTATCCCGAGCGCTTCGGCGCGTTGTTCTGCACGATTCCGCTGATCGACATGCGGCGCTATTCGAAATTGCTGGCCGGCGCCAGCTGGATCGCCGAGTACGGCGACCCCGACGATCCCGACGACTGGCGCTTCCTCGGCGCGATGTCGGCCTATCACGTCGCCGCGCCCGGCAAGCGCTATCCGGCGATCCTGCTGGCGACCAGCCGGCGCGACGACCGCGTCCACCCCGGCCACGCACGCAAGATGGCCGCCAAGCTCCAGGCCATGGGCTACGACGCCTGGTTCTACGAGCCGGCCGCCGGCGGCCACGGCTACGGCAAGGACAACAGCGAGCGCGCCGCCTTCACGGCGCTTGGCTACAATTTCCTCAGCCGCGCGATCGGCTGGACCCCGGACGCACCGCCGGGCGATACTTCGCTGGCGTGACGGAGGATGCGGTGAACGGCGCGACGGCGACGGCCCTCTCGGACAGTGTCCTGGACGCGGTGATTCCGGCGCCCGGGGCGTGGCGGCGCGCCGACCTGCGGACCGAGGACTATCTCGAGACCTTGTCGCCGGCCTGCCTGGACGAGATCCGGCGTGCCGCGGATGCGATCGCGCGGTTCCCGCTGCCCACCGTGCTGCTCGATCCGGCCGACTTCGAGCTCGCCCACTGCCGTGCCGCGATGACGCGCGTTCGCGCGCTGCTTGACGGTGGCGCGCGCTTCGCCCTGGTCGATCGCCTGCCCTTGGAGGCGCTGTCCGCCGAGGCCGTCACGGCGATCTATTGGCTGCTGTCCAGCCTGGTCGCGCGCCCGGTGGCCCAGAAGCTCGACGGCACGATGATCTACGACGTGCACGATACTGGCGCGGCGGCGTTGCCCGGCTCGGGCGTGCGGCCGGACAAGACCAACATCGAGCTCAAGCCGCACAACGACAATTCCTACAACACCACGCCGCCCGACTACGTCGCGCTGCTGTGCGTGCGGCCGGCGCGCCGCGGTGGGCGCAGCCTGGTGACCAGCTTCCTGACCTTCAGCGCCCACCAGATCAACGGCGGCTACGCGCTCAAGGGCGAGCCGATCGACGCCGCCGGCACGGCAGCGATCGCCGCGCTGCTCGACATGTTCGCCGATCCCGCGTTGACCATCGAGTTCGACCTCGCGCCCGGCCACCTGCAGTTCGTCAACAACCGCGCGATCGGGCACAGCCGCACGGCGTTCGAGGATTTTCCCGAGCCGGAGCGGCGGCGCCACCTGGTGCGCCTGTGGCTGCGCGACCACGGCCGACGCGCCTATCCCGGCTGATCGGCGTCGCCGCGCTGGCGCTGCTCGGCGCGTGCGTCGCCAAGGACGCCCACGTGCCGGACTTCGCGCGC
This sequence comes from Pseudomonadota bacterium, assembly GCA_016195115.1. Lineage (GTDB taxonomy): Bacteria > Pseudomonadota > Alphaproteobacteria > Elsterales > Elsteraceae > JACQAI01. The sequence goes on along the minus strand of JACQAI010000182.1, from coordinate 4,116 downwards.
CAGCCCTACGCGCCGTTCGCGCGCGACGCCGTGATCGCGATCGCCGAGCGCGAGTGGCGTCTGTTCGGCGCCACGGTGCAGGACGCGCCGACCGATGCCCCGACGCCGGTCGATCCGGCGCGCAAGCCGGAGCGTGTCGAAGGGCTGTGGCAGCGCGTCGGCGAGTATTGGTGGCTCGGCCAGGATGCCGACCGGCCCGAGCATGCCTGGACCGGCAAGCACGACGCCCGCGGCCGCGAGTTCCCGGCCGAGCGCGACGAGCGCTTCGCCTGGTCGGCAGGGTTCGTGTCGTACGTCATGCGCGTGGCGGGCGCCGGTGCGCGCTTCCCCTACGCCGACGCCCACTCGGACTACATCAACGCGGCGCGCCGCGCCCCCGGCCTGCTGTCGGCCGAGCTGCCGACCGCGTACGCGCCGATGCCCGGCGACCTGATCTGCCACGGCCGCGGCGCCTCCCGCGGTCTGCGCTACGAGGACCTGCCGGCCGGACACTTCGCCAGCCACTGCGACATCGTGGTGGCGAGCACACCCGGCGAGCTCCACGCGATCGGGGGCAACGTCGACGACGCGGTGCGCCTGCGCCGCGTGCCGACGACGGCGGACGGCAAACTGGCGCGGCCCGACGGCACCGTGCTCGACACGCGCTTCCCGTGGTTCGTGGTCATCCGCGTACGCTACGATCGCTAGCGCCCGCGGCGCGTTTCGACCATTGTGACAGGCATAACAGCAAACGCGGGAGGACGCCTATGGCCGAGAGCTATCGCTTGCTGAGCTATCGCGCCGAGCGCGGCGCGCGCGCCGGCGTCGCGATCGGCGACGCCGTGTTCGACGCCGCCGCGCTGACCGGGCGCGCCGACTACGTCACCGTCCTCGACCTGCTGGCCGATTGGCCCGCCGCCGACAAGCTGCTGCGCAAGCCGCCCGGATCGGCCAAGCAGCTGGCGGCGCCCAAGGTGCTGGCGCCGGTGCTCTATCCGTCCGCGGTGTACTGCGCCGGCGCCAACTATGCCGATCACATGCTGGAGATGGCGGCCGCCGCCAAAGCCGCGCCGGAGCCCGATCCGCATGAGCTCGGGCTCGGGCCCTGGCACTTCATCAAGGCGCCGCGCGCGATCGTCGGCGACGGCGATATCGTGACCTTGCCCCGTTACGCCCGCAACGTCGACTGGGAGATCGAGCTCGCCGCCGTGATCGGGCGGCCGGCGCGCAACGTGCCGCTCGAGCGCGCGCTCGACTACGTCGCCGGCTACACGATCGCGAACGATCTGTCGGCGCGCGACGCCGGCCGGCGCGGCCCCGTCCCGGACCTCTCGCCGTTCAAGTGGGACTGGACCAGCCACAAGTCGTTCGAGGGCTCGTGCCCGCTCGGACCGTGGATCGTTCCGGCAAGCGACATCCCCGATCCGCAGGCGCTTGGCCTCAAGCTGTGGATCAATGACGTCATCAAGCAGGACTCCCACACCAGCAAGATGATCTTCACCACCGCCGAGCAGATCGCGCATCTGTCGACCCGCATCACCTTGCACCCGGGCGACCTCGTGTTGACCGGCACGCCGGCCGGCGTCGGCGCCGGCCGCGGCGAGTTCCTGAAGGCGGGCGACGTCGTCAAATTGTGGATCGAGAAGATCGGCACCCTGACGAACACGTGCGCATGAGGCTCAGCGCTGCTCGGCGGTAAGCCGCAGCCCGAGCGCGATCAGCACCGCGCCGGTGACGCCTTCGATCGCGCGTCGCACGCGCGGCCGGCGCAACACGTCGCCGGCGCGCGCGACCACGACGGCGTAGACCGCGAGCCAGGCGAACGTCATCACGCAGAATACCAGGCCGAGCACGACCAGACCTTCGAACATCGCGTCGCCCGCGGGCACGAACTGCGGCAGCAGGCTGGAGAAGAACACCGCCATCTTGGGGTTGCCGAGATCGCTGATCACGCCCTGGCGGAACGCGCTGGCGGGGCGCAGCCGCCGCGGCGCAATCGCCGCTTCGGCGATCCGTCCGGGACGCAGCGCGCCGATCAGCGCGTGGCCGCCGAGATAGACGAGATAGGCGGCCCCGGCGAGCTTGACGGCCTCGAACACCGGTTCGGAGGCGACCAGCAGGGCGACCATGCCGGCGCTGGTCGCGAGCGCCCAGATCGCCTGGCCGAGCGCGACCCCGAGCGCGGTCGCGATGCCGCCGGCGCGGCCGCCGAGCAGCGCGTTGCGGATCGTCATCGCGGTGTCCGGCCCAGGCGTGACGATGACGAGGACCGAGATGCCGAGAAAGGCCAGAAACGATTCGGTCATGCGGGCTCACTCGACCTTGATGTTCACGGCGCGGATCAGCTTGCCCCACTTGTCGACCTCGACGCGGATCATGGCGGCGAACTCCGCGGGCGTGTTCGCGACCGTGTCGAAACCGAGCTGCTCGAGCTGCTGGCGGATCTCCGGCTGGCCGGCGATGCCGGCGATCTCGCGATGGAGCCGGTCGATGATCTCGCGCGGCGTGCCGGCGGGTGCCAAAAAACCGGCCAGGGTGTCGGACTCCTGGTCGCGCACCCCGGCCTCGGCCATGGTCGGGACATCGGGCAGCGCCGCCGAGCGCTTGGCCGCCAGCACCGCGAGCGCGCGCAGCTGGCCGCCTTTGATCAGCTCGGTGGTGCCGCCCATCGAGGTGATGGCGATCGGCGTCTGGCCCTGCACGGTCGAGGCCAGCGCCGGGTTGCTGCCGCCGAACGGCGCGTTGACGAGGTCGAGCCCGAGCGTGGTGCGGAACAGCTCGCCGGCCAAATGCGGCGTCGTGCCCATGCCCGAGGTCGCCATGCTGTAGCGGCCCGGGTTGGACTTCACGAGCGCGATCAGCTCGGCGACCGTGGTCGCCGGCAGCGACGGGTGCACGGTGAGGACGTTGGGCGCGTCGGCCGCGCAGGTGATCGGCGCGAAATCCTTGAACGGATCGTACGGCGCGTTGGCGTAGAGGCTGGGGTTGACCGCGATGCTGGTCGAGGCGACCAGCAACGTGTAGCCATCGGGCGGCGCCTTGGCGACCAGCCCCATGCCAATGTTGCCGCCGGCGCCCGGGCGGTTCTCGACGATGAATTGTTGTCCCAATCGCTCGGACAGCTTCTGGCCGATCAGGCGCGCCACGACGTCGGTCGGGCCGCCGGCGGCGAACGGCACCACCAGGCGCACCGGACGGGCGGGATAGCCCTGGGCGGCCGTGTCGGGCGCCGCCGCGAGCCACAGCACCCCGAGCAACAGCGCGGCCCCCCGCGCCAGATTTCCGGCGATCCCCGTCATCGTCTCCTCCTCGGGCGCCCGAGACGTGATCGCCATCACAGCCTACGGCGCGCGGCGCTGGCAAGCTTGGTCCAGCGAAGCAGTGGAGCGCGCGATGAAACGGAACGCCGTTGCAGCGTCTTTGTCGCAGACCACGCCGGCCCTGGTCGGTCTGGCGATCCCGGTCCTCTACCTGATGGCCGCCGGACCCGGCGGCACGGCTTCGCTGGCCAACCTCGGCCGCGTCGCGGCGACGCTGGCCGCAACGCTGTTCAACTATCTGCTCGCCGTCGCCGCGACCCTCGCGGCGGCGGGCTAGATCCGACCCCCGGCGGGGGGCGTCCGGTCACCAACCGGACCTGCGGGAGGACGGCGCGGGCCGCTTAGCCGACAGGCGCGGCCCGCGCCGCGCCCCGCGGCGGCGAACCCAGTAGCCCCGGTGTCAACTTCCGATTTATGCTGGCGGCGACACAACCGATCGGCGGTCGAGGGGTACGCCCACCATGCCGGCGAAGGTCATCACGATCACGAACCAGAAGGGCGGCTCGGGCAAGACCACGGTCGCCGTCAACCTGGCCGCCAATCTCGGCCGGCGCGGCTACGAGGTGCTGCTCGCCGATATCGATCCGCAGGGCTCGGCGTCGCACTATGTCAGCGCCGCCCCGGAGGGCCGCGAGATGGCGGTGACCATCGCCGGCCTGTCCAAGACCGGCGACCGGGTCCACAAGTACATCCAGAAATTCAGCGATCAGTACGACTACATCGTGGTCGACAGCCCGCCGGTGGTCGACGGCAAGGGAACGCGCTCGGCGCTGTCGATCTCGCACCTGGTGATCATTCCGGTGCAGCCGGCGCCGCT
>JACQAI010000181.1 GCA_016195115.1 Pseudomonadota bacterium | reverse complement strand
GGCATCTTGCGATTTGCATTTTCCTGACACGCGGCGACGTCGCACGCCGACTTGGGGAGATCGGCCATGGCCATGCCGTGCTATCCGACCATCGTGGTGCCGGGGATCACCGCGGCCTATCTCCGGGACAGCTATCCGTTGCCCCCCGAGGACGTCTGGACGGTCCTCACCAAGGACTACGGCCGCGTGTCGTTGCATCCCGACAACCTTCGCTATGAGGCGCAGGAGCCAGCGCTGATCGCCAGCGGCCAGGTTTACGAGGTCGCCTACCGCGAGCTGATCGAGGAGCTGCGCCACAATCTCGCCGACAAGGAAGATCGTCCGGTTCCTGTCTATCCCTTCGCCTACGATTGGCGCCAACCGCTGGCCATCACCGAAGCACAGCTGCGCTCGTTCATCGATGAGGTCATCGCCCGAACCGCGCTGCTCAAGCACTACGACCGCGAGGGCTACAGCGACGAGCCCAAGGTGAACCTGCTTGGCCATTCCATGGGCGGCCTCGTCATCGCCGGCTATCTGCAGGGGAGCGGCAAGGGGCATCGCGTCAACAAGGTGGCGACGCTCGCAACGCCCTATCAGGGTTCGTTCGAGCCGATCATCAAGGTGACGACGGGCACCGCCGACCTGGGAGGTACGGCGCCCAGCTCGCGCGAACGCGAGGCGGCGCGCCTGACCCCCGCGCTCTATCAGCTGCTGCCGAGCTTCACCACCGGGATCGACGTCGCTCCCGGCATTCCCGCGTCGCCCTTCGATCCGGGATTCTGGCAGTCGAGCATCATCGATACGATCAAGGAGTACATTCGGCTCTACGGGCTCGACAGAAGCGACCGCACGCAGCGGGCGCTCGCTCTCTTCACGGAATTGCTCAAGGGCGCTGCCGATCACCGTGCCCGCGTCGATGGTCTCGACCTCAAGGCGGTCGGGCTGTCGGCGGGGGATTGGCTGTGCGTCGTCGGCGTCGGATCGACGACCCGGGTCAAGCTCACGGTGATCAAGGGCAACCGCGGACCGGACTTCGCCTTCAAGTCCGACGACCGGACTGACAGGTGGGGCGATACCGATGCCGCGCAGCGGCGCCTCACGGGCGACGGCACCGTGCCGTTCGAGGGCGCCGTACCAAAATTTCTTGCCCTTGAGAACCTGGTCTGCGTCACGCCCAAGGATTTCGGCTATTGGGAGATAGAAGACCGCGCGTTCGCCGCCATCGCCGGCTTCCACGGCATTCTTCCGAACATGGACATGCTGCATCGTCTGATCGTCGCGCATTTCACCGGCCGTCCCGATCGGCACGGCAATATCTGGGGCCAGCCGGCGCCGGGGGTTGATCCCAAGCGCTGGGATCCGGCGGTCAAGCTCCCCCCTCCGAGAGCATCGTGACGCGAGCGCGTTGGGAGCGCGACGCCATGGGGGCTTGATTCCCCCTGGGTGAGACCTGCTCTAAGATGCCCGTGCGGATCTTGCGGAGACCTTGGATGGCCCTGGTCCTGTACGAGCTGGGCGGGCGGGACGGCGCGCGCTACAGCCTGTTTTCGTGGCGCACGCGCTTGGCGCTGGCGCACAAGGGCCTGGCCGCGGAGCTCAAGCCCGTGCGGGTCAGCGACAAGGCGGCGATTGCCTTCAGCGGCCAAGCCAAGGTGCCGATCCTGGTCGACGGCGACACCGTCGTCTGCGACTCCTGGAAGATCGCCGAGCATCTCGAGGATCGCCATGGCGGGCCGTCGCTGTTCGGCGGCGCGGTCGGGCGCGGGCTGGCGCGCGTCGTCAACGCCTGGGTCGATCGCCAGATCGTGCCGGCCGCCGCGCTGGTGGTCGCGCCCGATGTGATCGACATCGTCGACGACCAGGACGCCGCGCACATCCGCAGCGTCATGGAGAAGGGGCTCGGGCGCAGCTTCGAGACGATGCGCGCCGAGCGCACCGAACGACTGACGGCGTTGCGCCGCCTGCTCGACCCGGCGCGCGCCACCTTGAGGGCCCAGCCGTTTCTCAGCGGCGACGCGCCGGCCTACGGCGACTACATCCTGTTCAGCGTCTTTCAATGGGCGCGGATCGCCGGCACCGTCGCGTTGCTCGACGAGGCCGACCAGCCGATGACGGCGTGGCACGGGCGCGTGCTCGATCTCTACGACGGCCTCGCGGTGCGCGCGCCGGCGCGGGCAGCCGCGGCATGACGCGCAAGCCCGCGCTCGATCCGGTCGCCGTCAAGCAGGCGATCGTCGAGTACTGCCTCAAGAAGGGCGCGCTGGTCGCCGGCGTCGCCGATCTCGCCGCGGTCGAGCGCATCGCGCCGGCCGGCCACCGGCCGAGCGACCTGATGCCGCGGGTCAAGTCGGTGATCTCGATCGGCGTCGGCGGGAGCACGCAGGCGGCGTGGCGCGTGCCCGCCAAGGCGCTCGGCTATTTCGGCAGCACCGAGAGCCGCGCCTACAAGATCGTCTACGGCTTGGCTTTCTTCATCGAACAAAAGTTCGGCGTGCAAGCGGTCTACTGCCCGCCCGACATGGATCCCGAGCTCGGCGCGCGCTATCCGCTGCAGAGCCTCAAGCTGCACGCCGAGCTCGCCGGCATCGGCGCGCGCAGCCTGGCGGGCGACATCCTGCTGCATCCCGACTACGGCTACATGTACTTCGCGTCGTGCTTCACCGAGCTCGAGCTGCCCGCCGACAAACCCTTGGCCGAGAACCCGTGCCCGGCGCCGAGCTGCGTGTCGATGTTCCGCCAGGAAGGCCGCACGCCGTGCATGAAATTCTGCCCGGCGCAGTGCCTGTCGGGCGACATCGACGCCAACGGCAAGCAAGCGGCGATGCACTACGACATGGCGGCGTGCGCCGAGCTCACCCAGCAGTTCGAGACCGTGCCGCAGCTCCTGCGCGACGCCATTGCGACCGACGACCCGGAGGAGCGCGAGGAGCTGCTGCTCGGCCAGCGCAACAAGGTGCTGTGGTACAAGATGACGGTCGGCAACGGCGGCCTGTTCGCGCAGTGCTTTGAATGCATGCGGGTCTGTCCGATCGCGACTGCCGCGCCGCTTGCTGATCCGTTGAAACGGGGCGCGGTGCGGCGCGCGGCCGCGGCACAGAAGACCAAAGATGACGGCGACGCGTCGTGAACGCCTCGGCGTGACGCCGGAGATGATCGCGGCGTTCGGCCCGGTCATCTTCGATCTCAGCATCAACGTGCAGGACCGCCGCGGCGATCCGGTGCGGCTGCTGCAGTTCGACGAGATCGAGCGCCAGCGCGCCGGCGCCGGCTTGAGCGACCCCGAGATCGCCGCGAGGCTTGGGCTCTCGGCCGACCAGGTCACCTTCATCCGCGTCCTTTTGGAGCAGCGCCGCTTCAAGCCCGAGCGCTACTATCGGCTGTTCCAGCTGGGCGGCGGCAAACGCTTTCGCGCGGAGCGGGGGATGGAGCAAGACGCCTACTACGACGCGCAGTTCGGGCCCGACGCGCTGGCGATCCGCGCCGCGCTCGCGTTCAGACGCGAGCAGGCGCGCCGCGAGCTCGAGTCCGGGCGCTGGACCGGCGACACCGTCGGGAGCTGGCTGCAGCGCTGGGCGCGCGAGACGCCGGGCGCGCTGGCGGTCGCGGCACCCGGCCAGCCGCCGCTCGGCTACGCCGCGCTGCTCGAGCGCGCCGAGCGGCTGGCCGCGGCGCTGGCGGCGCTCGGCCTCAAGCGCGGCGACGTCGTCGCGATCCAGTTGCCGAGCACGAGCGAGTTCGTCATCGCGTATTACGCGGTCGCCTTGCTCGGCGGCGTGCTGACGACCCTGCACATGCCCTACGGCGCCGTCGAGGCGGAGCCGCTGCTGCG
>JACQAI010000180.1 GCA_016195115.1 Pseudomonadota bacterium | reverse complement strand
CAGGAGCTCGACGTCGTGATCTTCATGCACCCGGGCGGCTTCACCCAGGGCCAGCGCCTGAGCGACCACTACTTCATCAACGTGATCGGCAACCCGCTTGATTCGACCGTGGCGGTCTCGCACCTGATCTTCGGCGGCGTGCTCGACGCCTATCCCAAGCTCAAGATCGTTGTGGCGCACGGCGGCGGCTACCTGCCGGCCTATTCCGGGCGTATGGACCACGCCCACGGCGCGCGCTCGGATTGCCGGCGCTGCATCGCCAAGAAGCCGACCAGCTACCTGAAAAAGCTCTACTTCGACACCATCGTGTTCACCGACGACCAGCTCGAGTATCTGGTGCGCCGCTGGGGCAGCGATCACGTGTTGCTCGGCACCGACTACCCCTACGACATGGGCATGTACGATCCGGTCGCTTTCGTCGACGGCGCGCGCAAGCTGACGCGCGAGGAGCGCACGCGCATCGTCGGCGCCAACGCGGCACGACTGTTGAAGATCCGGCGGCCGGCGGCGAAGCCGGCCGGCGCCAAGCGCAAGGGGGCCAAGCGATGAAGCGACGACAGTTTCTGGCGGCCGCCGCGGCGAGCCTCGCGGCGCCAGCCTTGGCGCGGGCGCAGGCGAGCCGCGTGCTGACCGTGGTGCCGCAGGCCGACCTCGCGGTGCTCGATCCGGTGTGGACGACCTCCTACCAGACGCGCGACCACGGCTTCCTGGTGTTCGACACGCTCTACGGCATGGACAGGGCGTACCAGGCGCAGCCGCAGATGATCGCGGGCGCGCTCGCCGAGGACGGCGGCCGGCGCTGGCGCCTGACCTTGCGCCCGGGCCTCAGGTTCCACGACGGCGCGCCGGTGCTGGCGCGCGACTGCGTCGCCAGCATCAAGCGCTGGGGCGCTCGGGATTCTTTCGGACAAGCCCTGCTCGCCGCGACCGACGAGATCGCGGCGACCGACGACAAGACCATCCAATTCCGGTTGAAACGACCATTCCCGCTGCTGCCCGATGCGCTCGGCAAGGCGCCGCCGAGCGTCTGCGTCATCATGCCGGAGCGCCTGGCGTCGACCGATCCCAACACCCAGGTCACCGAGATGGTCGGCAGCGGGCCCTACCGCTACAAGGCCGACGAGCGCGTGCCCGGCGCGCGCGTGGTCTACGAGCGCTTCGCCGACTACGTGGCGCGCCCCGACGGCACGCCGAGCGGCACCGCCGGGCCGAAGCAGGCGCATTTCGACCGCATCGAGTGGCGCATCATCCCGGACGGCGGCACGGTCGCCGCGGCGATGCGGACCGGCGAGGTCGACTGGTGGCTGATCCCCGACGCCGACCTGCTGCCGCCGCTCAAGCGCGAGCGCAAGCTGGTGGTGCGCATCGTCGATCCGGCGGGCTTCATCGCGACCCTGCGCTTCAACCATTTGACTCCACCTTTCGACAATCCGGCGATGCGCCGCGCCCTGGTCGGTGCGGTCGTGCAGTCCGACTACATGACCGGCATGGTCGGCACCGACTCGACCTTGTGGCGCGACAAATGCGGGGTGTTCTGCCCCGGCACGCCGATGGCGAGCGACGCCGGGCTCGAGCCGCTGATCAGCGCGCGCGACCCTGCCGCGGTCAAGCGCGCGCTCGCGGCGGCCGGCTACGGCGGCGAGAAGATCGTGCTGCTGGCGCCGACCAACATCGCCAGCGCCAAGGCGCTCGCCGACATCTCCAACGACTTCCTACGCGGCAACGGCAAGCAGGCGACGGGCGGCTGGCCGACCAGCCCCGATCTCGAGGCGCTGCGCGAGGCCTGGCTGACGGCGCCCGATGCCGCGGCACAGCAGGCGATCGCCGCCGACATCCAGCGCCGGGCGCTGCAGGACGTGCCCTACATCCCGCTCGGCCAGTATTTCCTGCCCGCGGTCCACCAGGCCAACCTGACGGGCGTGCTCGACGGCAACCCGGTGTTCTGGAACGTGCGACGCACCTGACACAGGGAGGAACCCGCATGCCGCGCCGGCACGTCGAAGGCACCTGGCAGAAGACCCGCGCGTTCTCGCCCGCTGTGGTCACCGAGGGCGGCACGACGGTCTGGGTCGCCGGCCACGGCGCCACCGAGGACGACACCGGCACATCGCTCGCCGGCGACTTCGACGCCCAGGTGCGCCAAGCGTTCAAGAACATCGAGCGTACCCTGGCGGCAGCCGGCGGCGCGCTCACCGACATCGTCAGCATGACGGTCTACATCACCGACGTGCGCCACGGCGACCGCTTCATCGCCATCCGCAAGGCGCTGTTCGCCGCCGGCCGCTACCCGGCAAGCGCGCTGATCACCGTCGCCGGCTTCGCGCGCCCCGAGATGCTGGTCGAGATCATGCCGGTCGCGGTGATCGGCGACCGGTAGCCCCGCAGGGGTAGCGTCAGTGCGTCGAGCGGCGCGGCGGTGCCTGCAGCGCCAGCACGCTGGCCTCGGCTCCGGCCGGCGCGCGCTGGGTCAAGGCGAGCGGCTCCTCGGTCGCCTTGCCCGGCTCGAGCCGCCGGCAGTGACCTTCGAGCTGGGCGCCGGGCTCGATCGACAGCACCTCGTGATAGACGTCGCCCTGCATCTTGGCGGTCTGGGTCAGCACGACCTCGCGCGCCCTGAGCGCGCCGATCACCGAGCCGGCGATGCGCACGGTCACGGCCTCGACGTCGCCGCGCACCACGGCATCCTTGGCGACCACCAGATGCTTGACCCGGATGTCGCCCTGAACGGTCCCTTCGATGTGCAGGTCGCCGTCGCTGTGCAGATCGCCGCGCACGCTCATCTCGGGGCCGACGATCGAGGGCACCGCGGTCGTCGCGGCGCCGCCGCCGACCACCGACCCCACCAGCCTACCGGTTCTTCCGAACATCCGCGGTCGCCCTAAGGAAACTCAGCGGATTGCGCGGGCGACCGTCGACCAGCACCTCGTAGTGGAGATGGGTGCCCGAGGTCCGTCCCGAGGCCCCCAAGAGGCCGATTTCCTGGCCAACCGCCATGCCGGCGCCCTCGTGGACCGCAATCCGATCGAGGTGAGCATAGCGCGTCTTGACGCCGTAGCCATGGTCGATTTCGACCGTCCGGCCGTAGCTCGCGTGCCAGCCCGCGAATACCACCTTGCCCGGCGCCGGCGCCAGCACCCGCGTGCGCAGCGGTGCCTGCATATCGACGCCTTCATGGAACGCGCCGAGGTTGTTGAACGGGTCGACCCGGTAGCCGAACGTGCTCGTGATCGAAAAGTTTTCTTTGAGCGGCGCCGCCAGCGGCAGCACGCGCAAGAGCTGGCGCAGGCCGTCGAGCCGGGCGATGTCGGTGCTCAGCGCCTCGGAGGTCTCCTCGCTGTGGCCCTCGGGCTCGACCCGGCGGGCGTTCCAAGGAACGAAGGGACCGCCGCGGCTCTGCTTGCCGGCGCGCTGCGGCACCAGGCGCTTGGTGTCGAGCCCGACCGCGCCGACGATGCGCTCGACTTCCCCGATGGTGTTGCGGGTTTGCTCACTGAGCCGCGCCAAGGCCTGCTCGTGGGCTTGCGCCATCGCCTGTATGCGCTGCTCGGCGTCGGTCAGTTTGGCGGTCAGCTGATCGCGGTCCTGGACCGCCTGGCGGCGCGCCGATTGCGCCTGCTCGACCAGCTGCTGTTTGGCGGTCAATGCGCGCTCGAGCTCCTGGGTGCGGCCCAATGCGCCGTTAGCATCCTGCTCGAGCCGCGTCATGCGGCGGTCGAGCGCGGCGCGCGCCGCCGCGAAACGCGCGCGCTCGTCCTCGCCCTCGAGCGTGTGACGCAGTTGCGAGACATCCGACTGCAGCAGCTCGTTGCGATGACTGACGCCAACCAGATCGCGCCCCAGGTCCTGGAGCTGGCCGCGCAACGCCTGCTCGGCGGCGGCGGTGCGCTGGGTCTCGCCGTCGGCGCCGTCGAGCTGATTGGCGAACGACCGGAGGTCGCGGCGCAGGGTCTGGTTCTGCTCAAGCAGGGTCAGGAGATAGCTGCGGTAGTGCTCGAGGTCCTGGGTGATATCGAGCACCTTGGAGTGCTGCTGCGAGACCTCGTCGATCAGTTGACCGTAGGCCGCGCGCAGGCGATCGGCCTCGGCGTCGGCGAGCGCGGCGCTGCCCCAGGTGACGGCGGTCGTAACGGTGGCGCCGGCCGACCACAGCACGCCGAGCGCGAGCGCGGTCGCGCAGGCGATCTGGAAGCCCGGGCGCAAGCGCAGCGCGCGGGCGCGTTCGCCCTCGCGCAGAATGAGCTGGCGCTCCGGGAACCAGCGCTCCCGGAGTTCTCGCTCGCGTCGACGCAGGCGCGCCCAGCCGGCGCGAAGCGTCATCGGACGGCTACCGCCGTCGCCTCGCTCGAGATCGCTATGGTTTCGGTTGCCCCGCCGCAGCCGATGTTGCTGTGCCCAGTGCCCATGTGCCCCTCAGTGCAATTTTTCTAAGTTTATGAATTACTTGCCCGAGTCGGCGGAGCGTTCGCTCTCGCATGATTGGCCCATACCTAACGGCAGAAATCAGGGCGCGCAACCCTTAATGGCCGGACGATCCCAAGAATTTTAGAGAACTTAGCAATGGCCGACCGTTCGGCATGGTTGTTGATTTTTTTTCTCTATAAGCTCGTCTAATAGACTGATTGAAAAGGCCTGCTGGGCTCTTCGGTGGCCCAACGGATCAGCCTGTCCTCGCCCCACCGAACGTGCCACTGTCTCAGCGCCGCGACCCGGACCCATGACCAAGATCTTCGATCGATCGGACTACGAGAGCCGCAGCCTGAGGGCGTGCTATCGCGAGCTCGGCGAGCGCCTCGCCGCGGAGGCGGCGGCGCTGCGCAGCGAGCTCCACGAGCGGCACTATCCCGGGTTCGGCGCGGTCGGCGGCACCAAGAAGCGCACCATCGTGCAGCAGCTGCGCCAGTGGAACGACATCTTCCGCGACTACGCCGAGCGCCTGTTCCGGCTGTCCTTCGAGGTCGAGGAGAAGCTGGTCCACTCGATCGCGCTCGAGCGCAAGGGCGAGCATCGCGAGCTGTTCGAGCGCGTGCGCGCGCGCAAGGGCGAGACCGACCAGATCCTGCGCGCCATCCATGCCAAGCTGCGCCACTTCCAGACGATGGCCGAGCTCGACACCGAGGCGCTCTACGACTTCTGCATGCTCGGCCAGCGCGCCGCGCAGTTCCTGCAGTTCACCGCGCTGGTGCTGTTCGCCGCGCCCGGCGATACCCGCCTCAAGGATCCGGTGTTCCGTGACAGCGATTGGCAGGAGTTCGACCGGTTGGGCAAGAACCTGCCGGCGACGATCCGCGCCCACTACGCGCCCTATCGCGAGCCGCCGCCCGAGACCGTCGAGGCCGAGACCGTCGAGGCCGAGCCGGTGGCGGTCGAGCCCACGGAACCGAGCGTGACGCCGGAGCCGACCCGGTCGCGGCGCGCCCGCCGCGCCGGTGCCAGCAGCGCACCGCCGCCCGACGCCGCGGCCCGGCTCGACCACATGCGCCGCGCCCAGCCGCGCCGCCGCTCCTGACGTGGTCGAGCGCTGGGCGCAGCCGCCGCATTACACGCCGCCGCCGCCGCTCGCGTGGCTGCTGGCCCTCACCCTGCCGGTGCGGCTCGCGTTGCTGTTCGCCTACTGGCTCTATCTGGGCGCTGCCGGCGTGATGGCCGGCCTGGGCGTGCCCGGTAGCCTGATCGGCGGCGCGCTCGGCTTGGCGGTCGTGGTCGCCAGCTACGCCGCCATGGTCGAGGCGCGCCGCCGCGAGTGGCGCGACGAGCCGCGTGAGACCTTGTGGCGGATCGTGGCGGGCATCTGCGCCGGCCTGTGCGCCGTGATGGCGGCGCTGCTCGTCGTGCTGCCCGCGATCGTCGTCCTGGTGCTGGCGCTGTGGGCGCTGGTCTCGGTGCCGGTCTGGTTGTTCCGCAAATAGGGCCCGCGCGGCAGCCGAAGGCGCGAGCGCCCTCGAGCCAAGCCACGCTCAGCGCGAGATGCGGCTCTTGGTTTGACCGACCCCGGACTTGGGATCGTCGTCGTTGTTGGCCGAGCTCTCGGCCGCCGGCGCCGCGGCGATCACGCCGCCCGGCTTCTTCTGGCGGCGCACCAGCCAGGCCACGACCACGACGAAGACGGCGAGCGCCAGCAGGCCGATGATTTCGGCGGCATCGCCCATCACCGCCGCCAACGCCTCGCCGCACAGGTAGCCGCCGCCCGCGAACGAGAGCGCCCACACGCCGGCAGCGACGAAGTTCAGCATCAGGAAGCGCGTCCAGCGCAGCGGGCTCATGCCCATCGCGAACGAGCTGAAGTTACGCACGCCGTAGATGAAGCGAAAGCTCAGGATGAACCCGGTGTTGTACCGCTCGAGCAGGCGCAGCGCCCGGTCGACCCCGGGCTGCCATTTGGGAAAACGTCGCAGCACGCGCGTGCCGAAGCGCCGCCCGAGCCAGAAGTAGAACTGGTCGCCGCAAAAGCTGCCCAGCCACGCCGCGGCGATCAGCAGCGGCAGGTTCAAAAGTCCGCGCGACGCGAAGTAGCCGGCGAAGATGACGAACGTCTCGCCTTCGACCGCGGTCCAGGCGAACGTGAAGGGATAGAACAGCACGCCATATTCGGCGATGTAGCGGGCGACTGTTTGCTCTATTCCCACGCCGCCACCCTGGGTCCGACCGAACTGGTGCCGCAACCGGCCTCGTTGCCCTGAGCGCGTGCTTCAACCGCGGCGTAGAAGGCCTTATCCCTGTTGGGTTCGGAACCTAACACCGAACCTGCAAGGTTTGTAGCGGTTTCCGTGCCGCAGGGCTCCGGCTAAGCTCGATGGCGGGGGCGCTGCGCGCACCTGCGCACGCGACCGACCGGAGGTCGATATGGCAGCCGACGTGGCAACCGCCGATCACGACGCCGTGCTAGCGGCCAACCGTGCTTTCTACCGTGCGTTTGTCGAGCGCGATCTCGCCGCGATGGCGACGCTGTGGTCCGAGGACGGCGCGGTCGCGTGCATCCACCCCGGCTGGGACGTCCTGGTCGGGCGCGCCGCGGTGCTGGCGAGCTGGCGCGACATCTTCGCCCAGCCGACCGCCATCGCCTGCCGCGACGCGCGCGTCCTCGCCCATGGCGACTGCGCGTGCGTGATCTGTCACGAGACCATCGGCGACGGTCGCGGCGGCGGCATGCTGGTGGCGACCAATCTGTTCGTGCGCCAAGATGGCGCCTGGCGCCTGATCCACCACCAGGCCGGCGGCGTCGCGCCCGGTGCGCCGGCGCCGCCCGCCGCCCCGGCTACTCGCCTGCACTAGCGGCAGGGGCGCGAGCCGCGCGAGCGGCGGTCGCGGCGCGATCGCTCAGCACCGCCAGCGCATAGGCGAGCGCCGCCAGGACGCTGGTCACCGTCATGACGATGATCAGCGGCAGCACGGTGCCGTCGTCGAGCCACGCCACGGCCGCCATCGCGGGCGCGCCGATCGCCATCTGGGCGCACCCGACCAGACCAGCGGCGGTGCCGGCGGCACGCGGCTCGACGCTGATCGCAGCGGCAATCGCGTTCGGCATGGCGATGCCGTTGCCGAACACCAGGACCACCATCGGCGCGAACAGCCCAATCATGCCGATCGCGCCGGCGTGCGCCGCGATCAGCCACGCCGCACAGGCGGCCAGCGCCAGCGCGGTGCCGGCGATGATCATGCGGTCGATCCCCGAGCGCACCGAGTAGCGCGCCGCGACGAAACTGCCGCTGCTGTAGCCGACCGCGATGACGAGGAAGCTGAGGCCGAACTCGGTCGGCGTCCGGCCGAGCAGGCCGACGATGATGAAGGGCGCGCCGGCCATGAAGGCGAAGTAGGCGCCCGAGGTGAACGCCAAGCACAGCGCGAAGCCGACGAACACCGGCGAGCGCAGCAGCAGCCGATAGCTCAGCCAGGTTGCGCGCAAGCCGCCGCGATCGCCGAGGTGCAGGCTCGTGCGCAACGTCTCGGGCAGCTGCCACACGGCGGCTGCGGCGATCGCGCCGCCGGCCAGCGCCAGGACGACGAAGCCGGCGCGCCAGCCGAGCCGCTCGACCAGGTAGCCGCCGAGCGCGACCGAGAGCGCCGGCGCTACGGCCATCACCATCGTGATGAACCCGAGCACGCTGGCGGCACGCTCACGCTCGTAGCTGTCGCGGACCATAGCGCGGACGACGACGATGGTCGCGCAGGCGCCGATCGCCTGCACGATCCGCCCGGCGATCAGGAGCTCGAGCGACGGCGCCAGTGCGCACAACGCCGTCGCGACCTCGAAGATTACCAGCCCGGCCAGCAAGGTCCGGCGGCGGCCGTGGCGGTCGGCGATCGGACCGCAGATCAGCTGGCCGATCGCGATCGTGACGAGGAACAGGCTGAGCGCGAGATTGACCGTGGCGATGTCGCTGGCGAAGGCGGCGACCAACTCGGGCATCGCCGGCACGAAGATGTTGAGCGAGCTCGTGCCGAGCGCGGTCGTGGCAATCAACAGCCACACCGGCGCGGCGGCGCGCGTGCTGTCAGTCGTCGCCGGTGCCATGATCGCGCGGGATGCCCATCGGGGTTATCATCGCAGCGTATCGATCCGCCGGGGTACCGGCAACCCGGGCGCGACATCGGATGGCGGATTTCCCTTCCCACGCGTTGCCGCAGGATCCGAGCCCATGGCGCTGATCGCACAAACCTTATCCGCCGAAGCCTTCGCCCCGTTCGGCGCGGTGTTCGAAGCGCCGTCGGAGCCCGGGCGGGTGCCGGCGCACGACGCTCTGGCCAACCGCCGGCCGGCTGCCCAGCCGTCGCTGCGGCTGACAAGGTTGGCGCCGCTCGCGCAGCTGCCGCTGCGGGCCGAGCTGTTCGAGCGGCACGCCTTCTCGTCGCAGACCTTCCTGCCGCTCGCGGCCGCGCGCTACCTCGTGATCGTCGCGCCCGACGCCGCCGCCGGCGGCCCCGATGGCGCCGGCGCACGCGCCTTCATCGGCCGCGCCGGCCAGGGCGTGACCTATCGGGCGGGGCTCTGGCATCATGGCATGACGGCGCTCGACCAGCCGGCGACGTTCGCCGTGCTGATGTGGTGCGACGGCACCAGCGGCGACGAGGAGTTCGTGACCTTGGCGGCGCCGCTCACCGTCCGCGTCGACTGAAAGGCAGCACCGATGGCGACCGCCTATCCGCGCGACCTGATCGGCTACGGCCGCAACCCGCCCGATCCGAATTGGCCGAACGGCGCGCGCCTCGCGCTCAACATCGTGCTCAACTACGAGGAAGGCTCGGAGTACTCGATGCACGACGACGGCTTCTCCGAGCCGACCCTGACCGAGGTGCTGACGTCCGACGTCAAGGGCCGCGACCTCGCCGCCGAGTCGATGTTCGAGTACGGCAGCCGGGTCGGTTTCTGGCGCATCATGCGGATCCTGCAGGAGCGCGGCCTGCCGATGACAGTGTTCGGCTGCGCGCTCGCGCTCGAGCGCCACCCGCCCGCCGCGGCGGCGATCCGCGAGGCCGGCTTCGATCTGTGCTGCCACGGCTGGCGCTGGGTCAAGCATTACGAGCTCGCCGAGGCCGAGGAGCGCGAGCACATCGCGCGCGCCGTCGCGTCGCTGCAGCAGACCCTCGGCGAGCGGCCGCTCGGCTGGTACTGCCGCTACGGGCCGAGCGTCAACACGCGGCGCTTGTTGGTCGAGGAAGGCGGCTTCCTCTATGACTCAGACACTTACAACGACGAGCTGCCCTACTGGGTGCGCGTCGCCGGCACGCCGCATCTGGTCGTGCCCTACAACCTGATGACCAACGACGTGAAGTACGTGCGCAACGCCATGGTCACGGCCGACGAGTTCTTCACCCTGTGCCGCGACGCCTTCGACCTGCTGCTCGCCGAGGGCAAGACCCAACCCAAGATGATGTCGGTCGGGCTGCACTGCCGCCTGACCGGCCATCCGGCGCGTGCGGTCGGCCTGGCGCGCTTCCTCGACTACGTCATGCAGCACAAGGACGCCGTGTGGGTGTGCCGGCGGCTCGACATCGCGCGCCACTGGCGCGATCGCCATCCGGCGTAGCCGGTCGGCGGAGGACAGAACACAGAGGACGGACGACAGAAAGCGTTTCGTTCCGTCGACTGCCGTCTGTCGTCCGTCGTCTAGAATTTGCCTTCCTGCTTGGTGTAGCCGCCGGCCTCGTGGCGACCGGGCCGGGTGAATAGCTGCTCGAGCGTCCAGCCGCGCCGGTCGAGCCTCAGCCGGGTCGACATCAGGAGCTCGAGCCGGTCCCAGCCGCTGACCATCAGGATGGCCTGGCCGTCGTCGGCGAGCAGCTCGGCGATCTCGCGCAGGAAGGCGTTGGGATCGCTGAGCGGCCGCTCGACCATTTCACCGTCGCGCCCGGGCACGACCTCGAACGGCACCAGGCGTGGATCCTCGACCAGGGCGGCGCCCCAGAACAGGTAGTCGGGCTCGCGCGGTCGGATGTCGAGGCCACCGTCGCCGCTGTGCCAGTCGTAGACCTTGACCAGCTCGACGAGCGCGGCAAGGCCCCGGACCTTGAAAGCCTGGCCGACCAGATGTCCGGTGAAGCGCGCCATGTTGGGACGAATCCACGTTGCCTGGCGCCTAGGATGGCATTGAACCGCCGCGCCTGTCAGCCCGCGGCGCGCGTCCGGGCGTCCGCCGGCACATAGTGGAACACGACCGCGGCACGCGGTCGGCCCGAGCGGTTGGCCGGTTCGCAGGTCAGCGTGGCGATATCGTACAAGGTCAGCGCGCCGGGGTCGCGCACCGCCTCGACCACGATCGCATCGTCGACCTCGTGCGACGCGACCGCGAGCCCGCTGCGGGCGCGCGTATTGCGGAGGGCGCGCACGAGCCGCTCGTGCGGTCGCGGCAGCAGGCGCAGGCAGCCGTTGCCGCGGTCGGCGCGATCGAGCGCGATGCGCACCGCCAGCGCCACGCGCGGCCGCGGCACCCAGGCCGCGTCGGCGGCGCGCCAGCCGCCATCCGGCGCCGCGGCTTCGGCGGCGTGGAGCAGAACGCTGCGCCACAGCACGCCGACGCTGCCAAGCAGCGGCGCGATCAGCTCATGCAGGCTGGGGTCGGCGGCGCAGGCGCGGAACGGATTGCCGTCAAGCCCTGTGGCGGCCCGGTGCGGGTCATCGATGCGGCCGGCCGCCGCCGGGCCGGCGGTGCGCACCAGGACGGCCGTGGCGGCTGCCATGGCGACCACGTGGTGGGCGCCGACCGTGAGCTGCGGCAGCACGAAGCCGTCGCGCTGGAACGCCGCGCGCTCGGCCCCGGACAGCGTCGCGCCGCTCGGATCGTCCACGGCTGCCGTGCTCCCTGCCCCCGATTGGGGCGCCGGGGACGTCGTCCCGGCGGCCACCGTACCTCTCCCTGCGTGCCCGATATTGCCGCGCCGAGGGCTGGTCCGCGCAAGCCCAGCCCTTCGGTGCAGCCCATGAATTTACATTGATTCGTATTAACGGCCATTTCGGGATAGCGACACGGCCATGACCGCGGCGGCTGCAAGCGCACGCCGGCCGGTGCCCGACGGCACCGCCATCGCGGTGGCGAGGCGCCCCAATGCCCAGGCGCGCGGCGGCCTTCAGCGGCTCCCCGAGCGGGCGCGCCGGTGCTTATCTTTGTTGCCATTGTGGGTCGTGGCATGTATGAGGCGTGTGCGCTGCAATGTACGGCGCAGGGGGCCGCTTTTCCTGGGGTCTGGAGGCACTATCGTTGTCCGAGATCGCTGCCCTTTCCGCCTCGTCGCCGGTGCCGCGATAGCTTTGCACGACCGCTGCAAATCGCGCGCGCCGGTGGATTCTTCGGGGATCGCCGCTGGGACGGAATCGTGCGACTATGGTCCTATGAGCGACCGGGTCGTCCGCCGCGGGCGCGCCGATCGCGGGCCGGCCGCTCGTGGCGGCCCCGCCGCGCCGGCCGATCGCGGTCTTTTGAGCCGATTTTTCGCTTCCATCTGGCCGTGCGGGCGGTACAAACGGTGGCTGGCTGCCCCAGGGCGGCCGGCCAGCTGGACCATCGCCTCGCGTTACGCTCAACCATGCCGTGGTTATTTGTTAAGCTTAGAAACGGATGCCTGAGAACCCGATCGCCATAGTCGGGGCCGCCTGTCGGTTTCCCGGCGCGCCCGATCTGGACGCCTTCTGGGACCTGCTGATTTCCGGTCGCGATGCGATCCAGCAGGTCACGGACGACAGGTGGTCGACCCGGCTTTACTTCCATCCCGAGCGCAACCAGCCGGGCAAGACCTACACCTGCGCCGCCGGCCTGATCGACCACATCGACCAGTTCGACGCCGAGTTCTTCGGCATCTCGCCGCGCGAAGCCTTGCAGATGGATCCGCAGCAGCGGCTGTTGCTCGAGATCGCCTGGGAAGCCTTCGAAGATGCCGGGGTCACCGGCGCGCGCATGGCCGGCAGCGGCACCGGCGTCTATGTCGGCGCATCGGCCGCCGACTACGCCAACGTGCGCATGGGCGATCCGTCGGGCGCCGACGCCTACTTCATGACCGGCAATACGCTGAGCATCTTCGCCAACCGCCTGTCCTACATCTTCGATCTGCACGGCCCGAGCCTGACCGTCGACACCGCCTGCTCGTCGTCGCTGGTTGCCCTGCACCTGGCGTGCGAGGCGCTGCGCGAGGGCCGGATCGACCAGGCCCTGGTCGGCGGCGTCAACCTGCTTCTGTCGCCGGTGCCCTTCATCGGCTTCGCCCAGGCCTCGATGCTGTCGCGGACGGGCCGCTGCTTCGCCTTCGACAAGCGCGCCGACGGCTACGTGCGCGCCGAGGGCGGCGCCGTGATCGTGCTCAAGCCGCTCGCCACCGCGCTCGCCAACGGCGACACCATCCGCGGCGTCATCCATGCTACCGGGGTCAACTCCGACGGCCGTACGATCGGCCTGTCGCTGCCCAACGGCGCGGCCCAGTCCGACCTGCTGCGCAGCGTCTATGGCGGCATCGCCCCCGAGGCGTTGGCGTTCTTCGAGGCGCATGGCACCGGCACGCCGGCCGGCGATCCGATCGAGACCGCAGCGATCAGCGAGGCCTTGGCGCGCCACCGCACGCGGCCGCTGCCGATCGGCTCGGTGAAGACCAACGTCGGTCACCTGGAAGCCGCTTCAGGCATGGCCGGCCTGCTCAAGACCATGCTCGCGCTCGAGCACCGCGTCGTGCCGCCGTCGCTCAATTTCGAGGAGCCCAATCCCAACATCCGGTTGAGCGATCTCAATCTCGACGTCGTGACCGCGCCGCTGGCGTTGCCCGAGACCGGCGCGCTGCCGATGGCCGGCGTCAACTCGTTCGGCTTCGGCGGCACCAACGCGCACGCGGTGCTGGGGGCGGCGCCCGCGGTCCCTGTCCCCGCCGCCGAGCCCGCTGCGGCGCTGCCGCCGTTGCTCGTGTCGGCGCGCGCCGAAGGGGCGCTCCGGAGCTTGGCCGGCGCATGGAGCGAGACCCTGGCGACGACGCCGCCCGAGGCCGTGCCGGCGCTCATCCGGGCGGCCGCGCGCAAGCGCGATCATCACGCCAACCGGCTGGCCGTGCTCGGCACCAGCCCGGCGCAGCTGGCGCGCTCGCTCCGCGGCTTCGCCGACGGCCAGCCCGAGGCGTCGGCGCTGTGGGGCACCGCGGTAGCCCGCGGCCAGCTCGCCTTCGTGTTCTCCGGCAACGGCTCGCAGTGGGCCGGCATGGCGCGCGATGCGCTCAAGCACAGCGCCGCGTTCGGCGCCGCGCTCGACGCGCTCGACGTCCATCTCGCGCCGGCGCTCGGCTGGTCGGTCAAGGCGCGCCTCGAGAGCGACGACGACGCCGTCGCGCTGGCCCGTACCGATGTCGCGCAGCCCCTGTTGTTCGCGGTCCAGGTCGGCATCGTCGGGGTGTTGCGCGCCGCCGGCATCGACGGCTCGGCCTGCCTTGGGCACAGCGTCGGCGAGGTCGCTGCGGCGTGGGCCGCCGGCGCCCTGTCGCTCGAGGACGCGGCGCGCGTGATCGTGGCGCGCAGCCGCCAGCAGCAGCGCACCGAGGGGCGCGGCCGCATGGCGGCGGTGCACGTGTCGGCCGAAGCGGTGACCGAGGCGTTCGCGCTGATCGGCGGCGGCCTCGAGGTCGCGGCGATCAACACGCCGAAGTCGGTCACGGTCGCGGGCTCCGAGACCGCGCTCAAGCGCCTGCAGATCGAGGCCGAGCGCCAGGGTTGGAACTTCACGCCGCTCGATCTCAACTACGCCTTCCACTCGGCGGCGATGGATCCGTTCCGCGCCGATCTGCTCGCCGACCTCGACGGCCTCACGGCGACGGCCGCGGACCGCAAGCTGATCTCGACCGTCGCCGGCGCGGCGGTCGACGGGCGGGAGCTCGGCGCCGAGCACTGGTGGCAGAACATCCGCGATCCGGTGCGCTTCGCCGACTCGGTCGATCACCTGATCGCCGCGGGCTATCGCATCTTCCTCGAGATCGGCCCGCATCCGACCCTGCAGTCCTACCTGCGCGACGGCCTGCGCCGCGCCGACTCGCCCGGCCGGGTGCTGTCGACCTTGTCGCGCCGCGTCGCCGAGAGCGACCCGTTCACGACCATCGCCGCCAACTGCTATGTCGCGGGCTTCGACATTTCGCCCGCGCCGACGTTCGACGGCGCCAGCGCGGCGCGCGGCCTGCCGGCGTACCCGTGGCAGCGCAAGTCGCACTGGTTCGCGCGCACCCCGGAGGCGACCGACGCGCTGACCGCAGTGCGCGTCCACCCGCTGCTCGGCTTCAAGCGACCCGACCGCGCCACGGCGTGGTTCAATCACGTCGACACCGCGGTGTTTCCGTGGCTGGCCGATCACGCCGTCGAGGGCACCGCGGTGCTGCCCGCCGCGGCGGTGGTCGAGATCTCGTTGGCGGCGGCGCGCGCCCGCGCGCCCAATGCGACCTGCCTGGAGGTCACCGACCTCGAGATCCGCCGCCCGATCGTGCTCGAGCCCGACCAGACTTCGGAGTTGCAGACCAGCCTGGCGCGCGACGACGGCGGCTTCGAGCTGGCCAGCCGGCCGCGGCTGGCCGAGCAGGATTGCGCCGTCCACGCGGTCGCCCGGGTCGGCGCGGCGCAGCCGTCCGAGCAGCCGCCGATGTTTGCGGCGACCAGCGCGACGAAGACCGTCGAGGCGCCCGAGCTCTATGCCACCGCGGCGCGCCTCGGGCTCAACTACGGGCCGCGCTTCCAGACCGTCGAACGGGTCGAGATCGCCAATCCGCGCGAGGCCGTGGTGCGGCTCGACCCCGCGCGCATCGGTGAGGCCGAGGCCGGCTATCTGTTGCACCCGGCCCTGCTCGACGGCGCGCTCCAGGGCCTGGTCGCGC
Source organism: Pseudomonadota bacterium (assembly GCA_016195115.1). Taxonomy (GTDB): domain Bacteria; phylum Pseudomonadota; class Alphaproteobacteria; order Elsterales; family Elsteraceae; genus JACQAI01. The sequence continues at coordinate 1,845 of JACQAI010000180.1, read as the reverse complement.
TGCTCGCCGAGCAGGTCGACGCCAATGCCGGCGTGACCTTGCTGCCCTGGCGCTTCGGCCGCGTCCGCCTGTTCGAGCTCGACGGCCGCATGCCGACGTCGGCCCGGCTGCGCGTCGGCGTCGTTGGCAGCCGATCGGCCAGCGCCGACATCGAGCTGTTCGATGCCAAGGATCGGCTGCTCGCCCAAGTCACCGAGTGCTGGTTCCGCCGCGTGCGGTTGACCGGCAGCGGCGACATCGCCGAGCGCGGCTTCTACTTCGATGTCGTCCCGACGCCGCTCGCCGGCAACGATCAGAGCCCGGCGCTCGACCTCGTGCGCGTGCTCAACGCCGCGGTCGGCGCGCTGGCGCCGGACAATCCCGCAACCGAGGACGCGACCCTGCTGATCGACGCGTTCATCGCGTCGGCAGCGCGCGCGGCGCTCGCGCCGCTGGTCGCGCACGAAACCCGCTTCACGGCCGCCGAGCTGGTCCAGGCGCGCCGCATCGCGCCCAGCGCCGGACCGCTCGCCCAAGCCATGCTGGAGATCATCGAGCGCCACGAGGGCGCGGTGCACGAGGATGGCGCGTGGCGCCTCGTCGCCGACGCGCCGTTGCCCGAGTCGAGCGAGATCTGGCGCTCCCTGCTCGCCGATCAACCCGAGCTCGTCGCCGACCTGGCCCTGCTGTCGAGCGCGACCGAGAGCCTCGGGCACGTGTTGAACGATGGGCCGGCGGGCGCCGACTTCCAGACCTCGGCGATCCTCGATCACTTCCTGTACGCGTCGCCGGCCGGCGCGCGCGCGCTCGATGGTTTGAGCGCGGCGGTCGCGGCGCTGGCCGCTGCCGGTCGCGCTCGGCTATCTGGCGACCGATCCCGACGCCGACCTCGCAGCCCAACTCGCCGCGGTCAGGGAGGTCCACCCGACCATCGCGACGCGGCAGTGGGATCCGCGTCAGGAAGGCGCCGTCGCGGCGCTTGGCGGCGCGCGCTTCGACGTCATCGTGGCGGCGCATGCGTTGGGACGGTTGGGCTTCGGCAGCGACGCGCTGCAAGTGCTGAGCGAGGTCCTGGCCCCCGGCGGCTCGATGCTGCTGGTCGAGCCGGGCCCCAACGTGGTGTGGGATTTCGTGTTCGGCCAGGATGCCGCGTGGTGGCGCGCCAGCCTCGCCGCGGAGTTCCCGATCGGCCCGCTGCGTAATGCCGACGGCTGGCAGAACGCGCTTGCCGAAGCGGGCTTCCACAACTCGACGACGGCGCCGCTGGCGAGCGCGCCCTGGCCGGTGTCGCTGCTGGTCGCCGAAGCCGGGGCGGAGCGCGTCGAGACGGCCGAACGCAGCGAAACCGATGCGCCGGTCGTGCTGATCGCCGAGCCCGACGATCCGACCGCGCTGGCGTTGGCGCGTCATCTGTCGGAGGGCGAGCGACGCTGCACCGTCGTCGCGCCGCCCAAGCCGGCGGACGGCGCCGATCTCGGCGCGGCGTTGCGCAGTGCCGCCGAGCACGCCCAGGAGGTCATGGTGCTGCCGCCGGCCCTGCCCGACGGCTTCGATCCGGTGCGTTACGGCACGACGCGGCTCGACACGCTGGTGACGATCGCCAAGCTGTTGACCGAGGCTCGCGCGCGCCTGTGGGTGGTCACGCGCCATGCGCAGCAATCGGCCGGCACCTCACGACGCAGCGCCGCGGAAGGCGCGCTCGGGGGCTTGGCACGGGTGATCGCCAACGAACTGCCGCGGCTCGCCTGCCGGATCGTCGACCTGCCCGAATCATTCGCCGCCGAGGCGGCGGCGCTGTGCCTGGCGCGCGAGCTGGCAGCACCGGACGACGAGACCGAGGTCGCTTGGACGCCGCTCGGCCGCCAT